>DASZUX010000044.1:0-4042 GCA_035547455.1 Chitinophagaceae bacterium | reverse complement strand
ATTTTTTGGAAAGAATCAAGTGAAAATGTGCAAAATGGATTTCTGATCGAGCGCTTCGGGGTTGTTTTGTTTGCCGTTCTACTCACA
Organism: Chitinophagaceae bacterium; assembly: GCA_035547455.1. GTDB lineage: Bacteria > Bacteroidota > Bacteroidia > Chitinophagales > Chitinophagaceae > JABDFW01. The sequence continues at coordinate 3,955 of DASZUX010000044.1, read as the reverse complement.
AATTGATCTTGAAGCTCAAAAAAACACCTAAAATATTTTAATGCGTCACCCCTGTGGGTATTTATGATATGTATGGCAATGTTCATGAATATTGTTACCTATAATTTCGTTGTTACCAAATGAATCTTATTTTGAACCCGAAAAATTGAAGAACCAATTTGCAGTTCTGTGTTTCCGTGTATAGGAGATGCATACGATAGCAGCACGGTTGAACACATTGGCGCCATTTTTAGCAATTGTGTTGTATAACAGTTTCTTCATGCCGGAACTGCCCCTGCAACCTGTATGTTGATTTTTCAAAACTCATTTGCCGATTAATTTTAAAAACTATGATTTTGTACCTGGCCAACATTCAAACAAGAAATTAGCCAAGTATTGCTGCCCAGCGGGCAAGATCTTCCTTGGTGTTTATAGCTTTTTCGTCGTGCAAGCGGTGATGAAAGTCCTCCAGCTTTTGCAAAAGACTTTGCAGTACAAGTTTTTCATCCAGGCTAAGCCGCCCTGAAATTATTTTGCCTACATGGTTCATTTCGTTAAACACCCGGTACATTAGTTGCCGCCCCTCATGGGTAATAGAAACATTTTTAGTGCGCCTGTCAGTGCTATCATCTTTCTGCTCTGCAAGACCAGTGGCAATAAGCCGACGTATCACCTCCGTGCCGGAGGTTTTCTCCTGCATATTGTACTCTATCAGTTCTTTTTTAGTAAGATGGTCATGTGTAAGCAATATTGCCAGGCAGGTAAAATCCTCGGCAGAAACAAGAGGTGTGCCTTCCAGCGCTTTTTTTATGTAGCCTTTTGCATAACGGCTCATGTACACCAGCAGGCGCCCAATGGCATTTTCCACTACAAAAGCCCGTTGCTGGGCAGGCAACTCCCTGTCACCAAAACGCACATCAGCATGGGTAACTTCGGGCGTCTCCTTGTAAAGGTTTGTCAATAAAAAACCGGCAAACTCTTCAATGGTACCGTTCAGGTAGCTGCCATCAGCCTCAAACTGTTCGACGAGTCGCAGTAGTTCATGCAGCAGCTTAAACGATTTCATTGTTGTAAAGGTAAAGGTACAAACTTAAAACGTTGTAAACCATACTGGTAAAGTATATTGTTCATCAGCAAAAGCCCCATGCCATAAAAAATATCTTCAACGGGTATGGTGGTAAGCCTTAAACCGGTGTTTTCACTATTATTGTACCATACCACCGGCGCCTGCAGCCAATGCCCTGTAAGCAACCCATTTACAATAAAAAATGGGAGTTGTATCACAGCATAGGCTGCATAAAATTTTCCCATCCATTGCACTCTTATTACATACCTGGCCACAGCCAGCAGCAGCGCCGTAAAACCAAACGCGGTTACCGTGTACAGCCTGTTATAATGCAGCACGGCAACATACAACAGCACAATAGTAATAACAGCAGTTGCAAAGCCTTCTGTGCGCGGGTATAGGGGATATGGCCGCTTTAACAGGTCAAAGCAATGCATTGTAAAAATAGATGCATACGGTATGCATATAAAAAACAATACCTCTTCAACCGGCAGGTTTGCTATGTAAACCCCGGTAATATACCTGTCATTAAATCCCCATATACCCAGATGTGTAAAATATATATCCCATGTAACATATACTACGGCAGTGATAAACATTGCCGGTAAAAATACCGGCCATTGCCGGTAAAAGTTAATTGGCCGGTAAAAGCTGAATGCAAGCGGAACAGCAAGGGTTCCCAAATTTATAGCAAGGTAAGTATAGTGCATTTGTTATTTGCGCATTGCATTTGTAAAATATTTGAATGGTACCCAAAGCATGCCAAAGCATTCGCCATCTTCTTTGCCAAGGTGCTTGTGATGCATTTTATGTGCCCTGCGGATGGCTTTAAAATACCAATGCTGTGTGTTACGCAAAACTTTAAACCGCTGGTGAATAAAAATGTCGTGCACAAAAAAGTAACAGGCGCCATACAGGGTTATGCCAATACCGGCACATAACACGATAACAGACGGGTGGTACAAACCCCATAAAAGACATATTATACCGGGTATGGCAAAAATGAGAAAAAAGAAATCGTTCCGCTCAAAAAAGCCGGCTTTATGTTCAGGGTTATGGTGATCCCTGTGCAAAAACCAAAGCAGTCCGTGCATTATGTATTTATGCGTTGCCCAGGCTACTCCCTCCATTGCAATAAAAGTGCCGGCTACAACGGTGGTATTAAGCAAAAAACTGCTCATAATAAAAATAATTTATAGAGTGAGTAAACACGGTTAAAGCAAATATTCAGCCATTTAGTATACATGGCAGGTTGCCTCTCTACATCAACCCTGAGCGTTTCCATAGGCATATATTTAAAGAAAGAGACTTCGGCAGGGTTGAGCAATGGCTTGCTGTCGCAAAAGCCAAAGAAAACATGGTCAATTTCATGTTCAGCCAGGTCTTCTGATACGTGTGCAAAATATGTAAACTTAAAAACAAAATGCAGTTTGCAGTGCAGCCCCATTTCTTCGGCAAGCCTTCTTTCTGCCGCGTCAAAAACATCCTCACCGGGCAGGGGGTGACTACAGCATGTATTGGACCATTTTCCGGCGGAGTGATATTTTCCGGCTGCTCTTTTCTGCATCAGCAAATGCCCCTGGCTGTTAAAGATAAATATGCTAAAAGCCCTGTGCAGCAACCCAAGCCGGTGGGCCTGCAATTTTTCCATGGTGCCGGTAGCAACATCCTCACCATTTACTAATATCACCTCATTATCCATTGTTTAATCTTTTAACATCATTGCCGGTGCAGTAACTGCAAACACGAAAATAGGCTGCAATAATACTGCGCAGCGTTGCATCCTGTATAAACCGGTATTGGGAAATAATATATTCCTTATCATTATTAATATTATCATGATACCCTAAAAATGACGGCAGGTTTGTTTGCAATGTAAACCTTATGTAATGCATTTCAACATTATTGCTGTCGCGCTGTATGGCTTTTTCAACCTGCTTTTTGCCATTGCTGAACGCAGAGAATTTCCTGAACGGATTTATAGAATATTTGGCCCCTACCATAATAACAGCCCCTTTATAGCATTGCAAAATGGGGCTGCTATGGCTGTCAACCGGCCGCAGCAGTTTGAACATTTTAGTGGCAGAATCCTGCACCCTGCCAGCGGCACTATAAAGGTTTCTCACTTCCTGCAGCACCTCTTGTGCAACGCAGCAAAGGGAAATGCATACGCAAAAAGCGGTGGCAATCATCTTCATAATGCCCTTATGTTATAGCGTAATAATGATTTTATCATAAGTACCAGTTTATACCCGTTGGAAATGCGCACCCTTTTAAGTAATACCTTTTCAGGCGCCACCTGCCTTATTTTTCTAAAAAGCATTTTGTAATAAGCATAGGCCAGGTATACCCCTCTACCCGACGATGATGGCAACTGCCTTATACCATGAAGAGCTTCTGTAAACTCGCGGTCAATATCCTCTTCTATATTTTTCTTATCTGCTGGCGAAAAGAATCTTACGTCGACACCCGGGAAATAGGTGCGTTTAAGTACGTGATAATCTGCGCTTATATCGCGCAGAAAGTTTACCTTTTGAAAAGCTGATCCCAATTTCATAGCTGCATCTTTCAGTTCCAAATACTTTTCCCGGTTTCCTATAGTAAATACTTGCAAGCACATGAGGCCTACTACCTGTGCAGAACCTAAAATGTATTGGCTGTACTTCTTTTCGTCGTATAACTGTTCATCCAGGTCCATTTCCATGCTGTACAAAAAAGTATTGATCAGCTCATGGTCAATATTAAACTGGTTTACAGTTTTTTGAAAAGCATTTAACACGGGGTTTAAGCTTATTCCCGAGTTGATGGCTTCAAAACAATCTTTTTTAAAATTATCTAAAAGAACGGCTTTGTTATAGCCATGAAAGCTGTCAACTATTTCGTCGGCAAGCCGTACAAAACCGTAAATGG
>DASZUX010000043.1:0-22342 GCA_035547455.1 Chitinophagaceae bacterium | reverse complement strand
TTTTTCAGCATGCTGCAAATAAGCCCCTCGTGTATTTTGTGTTACAAGCACATCTTCCAGCGGGATACCAAGCAGAATATTGGCAGACCACAGGTTGCCCATAATAACGTCACAATAGTCGGCAAGAGCAGGCATAACTTCTGCCGGCTTTTTGCCGTATTGCCACAATTTGGCCCTGTAGTTAAGGTCAACGGAAACTGTAATACCTTTTTGCTTTGCCGCTTCCAACCCCTCCCTGCAAACGGCAACAATATTTTCATTCAGGGCAGGATTAATGGCACTGAAATGAAACCAATGCACATCTTCAAGTATTTCATCCCATGGTATCATCCCTGGCTTGAGTTCCCCGAAAGACGAATATTTCCTGTCATAAATAACACCGCCTTGCTTAAGGTCGGTGCCATGCTCAATATAATACAATCCCATGCGCTCCCCGCTAAACTGCACTGCAGAAACATCTATTCCTTTATCCTTCAAAAAACGCAGCACGCTTGCACTAACATTATTATCAGGCAGCGCCGTACAGTATTTAACAGGCACATCCCATTGCGCAAGTGCAGATGCAACATTGCATTCAGCCCCTGCCAGGTTAACCTGCACGCTGTGCTGTGTTAACCACGAGGTGTCTGCCGGCGGGGACAGCCGCAGCATCACTTCGCCAAAACAAAATACTTTTTTGGCCCCGGTGTTTTTGGCATTGTTGTTTATTACTTCCGTCATTATGTTGCCGCTTTGTTTATTTAACATCAATGCTATGTAAATCAGCAACCAAGGTATTGCTTTATGTTACTGTAACAAATACCCTCAATAATTTTCCCTGTCCATGCAATATCGCCGGGCAATTCGCCACGCTCTATTTCCTCTCCTATAATATTACACAATATGCGCCTGAAATACTCATGCCGCGGGAAAGACAAAAAACTCCTTGAGTCTGTAAGCATGCCTATAAACCTGCTGAGCAACCCCATATTCGACAGTATATTTATTTGCTCTGTCATGCCGTCTTTCTGGTCCAAAAACCACCAGGCGCTGCCCCACTGGATTTTGCCCGCCGTTGAGCCATCGTTAAAATTGCCCACCATGGTTGCCATCATGGCGTTATCAGCAGGGTTAAGGTTATACAATACTGTTTTGGCCAGCTTATCTTCTTTATCAAGCCTGCCAAGAAATTTTGATAGCTCAGCAGCAGAAATATTGCTCCCTATAGAATCGAAGCCTGTATCGGGCCCAAGTAAATGCAGGGTACGCGGGTTATTATTACGTGTTGCCCCAATATGGTATTGCTGTACCCACCCTTTGGCATAATACATTTTGCCAAGCTCAAATAACACGGCTGATTTAAACTTGCCTGCATCCCCTGGCTGCAAAGGTTTTAATGCGCGTGTTTTTATAAAAATATCTGCCGCTTCTTTCCGGGTATAGTCTTCAGCGTAGGGCTTTTCAAGGCCGTGGTCGCTCAGCATGCAACCATTTGCTCCAAAAAAATCAATTCGTTTTTGCAAGGCCTCAAGCAGTGCATCCAATGTGTTGATGGTAATGCCAGACGCTTCTTCCAGCCTTCCGATATACCTGTTAAAACTTACCGCATCTTCCACGGCAAATGCCTTGTCGGGGCGAAAGGCAGGCAGCACTGTTATACCCACACCTGCGGCCTTAACCTGCTTATGGTAAACAAGGTTATCAATGGGGTCGTCAGTGGTGCACAGCAACTCCACCTTCATTTTACGCAACAGGTTTAGCACTGAATATTCTGGTAAAGAAAGCCTGGCAGAGCAATCATTATAGATATATTTTGCCGTGGCAGGCGATAATAAGTCTTTTACATCAAAATAACGTTGCAGTTCAAGATGAGTCCAGTGATAGAGTGGGTTACGCAGGGTATAAGGCACGGTGGCGGCCCATTGCTCAAATTTCTCATAGTCACTTTTATTGCCGGTGCAATAACTTTCATGCACGCCATTGGCCCGCATGGCACGCCACTTGTAATGGTCGCCGTACAACCATGCCTGCGTTAAATTTTCAAAGCAATCGTCTGCGGCAATTTGGCTGGGCGGCAGGTGATTGTGGTAATCAACTATCGGTAATTTTTTTGCAAAATCGTGGTAAAGCTGCTGAGATGTTTTGGTATAAAGCAGGAAATTATCGTCTAAAAAACTTTTCATGCAATAATGGTTAAAGCCCTCCTGGCAAACTGTTACGTGTTTTTCCAAAGGTACGGCAATTAACGGCTTATGTTTTATAAGTCCATGCTTTTACTTATGCCAAGCTCAAGTCCCCTTATTTCCGCCAGCCCGCGCAAACGGCCGATGGCAGAGTAGCCGGGGTTTGTTTTTTTATGCAGGTCGTCCAGCATCTGGTGGCCATGGTCAGGGCGCATTGCAATGCTGCAATTCCGCTGCTGCATCACTTCTACCAGTGCTTTTACTACGGCAAACATATCAACATCGCCATCAAGATGGTTGGCTTCAAAAAAATCACCGGCATCGTTTCTTTTAGTACTGCGCAGGTGTATAAAATTTATACGTTCCCCAAACTGCTTAACCATTGCCTGTAAATCATTATCAGCCCTTACGCCAAACGAGCCGGTACAATAGCACAGGCCATTGGCGCGTGATGGTACCGCATCAAACAACTGCTGCATGTCTGCAGCGGTACTTACTACCCGTGGCAAGCCAAGAATGGGATAAGGAGGGTCATCCGGGTGTATTACCATCTTCACGCCCGCCTGCTCTGCAGCGGGTATCACCTGCTGTAAAAAATAAATAAGATGGCTGCGCAGTTTTTCAGCGTCTATATTTTTATAAGTATCAAGCACTGCGGCAAATTCCTGCAGTGTAAAACTTTCTTCACTGCCCGGCAGGCCGGCAATAATATTTTTCTGCAACTGCAGTTTTTCTGCTGCCGTCATCGTTTCAAAACGCCTGAAAGCCTGTTCAAGCTCTTCTTTTGTATAGCCATCCTCCGCGTTGCTGCGTTGCAGCATAAACAAATCAAACGCTATAAAAGCCGCTTTTTCAAAACGCAGTGCCTTGCTGCCGTCAGGCATGGTATAAGCAAGGTCTGTACGCGTCCAGTCAAGCACAGGCATAAAATTATATGTAACGGTAAAAACGCCGCATGCTGCAAGATTGCCAAGCGATGTTTTATAGTTTTCAATATACTGCTTATAGTTGCCGCTTTGCGTTTTAATGGCTTCGTGTACAGGTACGCTTTCTACCACATGCCAGGTAAGCCCCGCTTCTTCAATTATTTTTTTTCTTTTGTTAATTTCCCCGGTTGTCCACACTTCTCCGTTGGGTATATGATGCAGCGCGGTTACTATGCCGGTGCAGCCTGCCTGTTTAATATCGGCAAGGCTTACAGGGTCGTTAGGCCCAAACCAGCGCATTGTTTGTATAAAAGGCATTACAGGTGATTGATTTATTAAGACGATAAAATTAAAGGAAATACCAGGAAATAGTACCGGTGCCTTTAACCGTTTGAGGGAATATGAGGGGTTATATATCACCAGCCTCCCTTATTTTTGCCATCAAAATATTTTGTTATGGCTATTGAACTACGGAATGACTGGACTATTGAAGATATACACGGGATATACAACATGCCTTTACTGGAACTTATTTATAAAGCTGCTACCGTACATAAAGAATTTAACGATACCGCCGAAGTGCAGGTATGCACCCTGCTGAGCATTAAAACCGGCGGCTGCCCCGAAGACTGCGCCTATTGCCCCCAGGCCGCAAGGTACAGCACCGGTGTAAACGTACAGGCGCTGATGAAGAAAGAAGATGTGCTGCAATATGCACAAAAGGCAAAAGATGCCGGCAGCACACGCTTTTGCATGGGCGCTGCATGGCGCGAGGTGCGCGATAACAAAGATTTTGACAGGGTACTTGATATGGTGAAAGGTGTGAACGATATGGGAATGGAGGTTTGCTGCACGCTGGGCATGCTTAATGAAGAGCAGGCACAAAAACTGGCAGATGCGGGTTTGTATGCCTATAATCACAACCTTGACACTTCCTCAGAATATTACAATGAAATAATTACTACCCGCACTTACGACGATCGCCTTGCCACATTGAACAATGTACGTAAAGCCGGCGTTACTGTTTGCTGCGGCGGCATTATAGGGCTGGGTGAGACACACGAAGACCGTATTGGTATGCTGCACACCTTAAGTACCATGCCGCAGCACCCGGAAAGTGTGCCCATTAATGCCCTTGTGCGTATAAAAGGCACCCCTTTAGCCAATAACCCCAAAGTAGATATTTGGGATATGGTGAGGATGATTGCTACTGCCCGCATACTGATGCCCGCCACCATGGTACGCCTTAGCGCGGGCCGTACAGACATGAGCGTTGCCGAGCAGGCACTTTGCTTTATGGCCGGCGCCAACAGTATATTTGCCGGAGACAAACTGCTTACCACCCCCAACCCCAGCTTTGACGAAGACAACGCGATGTTCCAGTTACTGGGATTAAAGCCGAGGGAATCGTTTAAGGCAGAGAAGGAAAGATTGATGGAGATGGCGTAAGGTAAAAAAATTAGAAATGGCATAATGCCCTACTAATTTTTTATCCTACTCCCCTTCCAGCCACTTCATCAAGGCATTACCCAACCCATCTACACTTATAGTAGTATTTGAAAGCATAACCACGGCAAACTTTTTTTGCAGGTTTATTGCAAGAAAGCTCCTGTAACCGCCGGTGCCGCCATTGTGAAACAGCACTTCATCTTTGCCGGGTTTAATAATGTGCCAGGCCATGGCCACTGTTGCCTGTGGCGTTGTAAAGGTGGGTATATGGGTTAATGCTATTGCTCTTGCAAGCCCGGCCGGGGCATCACCTAACTGCGCTTTGGCATATTTCACAAGGTCCGCAGCAGTGCTGCGTATGCCGCCTGCGCCCATAAAAGCTTCAAAATTCCAGGGGGCGGCGTATTGCCCGTTGTCATATCCTTTGGCAAAACGGGCTGAATCCTGCGTACGCAGGTATTCGCGCGTATCATTCATACCAAGCGGTTTTGTAATGGTTTTAAATAACAGGTGTTCGTAATTATCACTATATAATCTTTCCAGTATTACCCCTATGGTACCCACGGCAAGGTTGCTGTATTCATATTGGGCTCCCGGCTTACGGGTTGGTGTAAAGTGTTTATAAAAACTGAACATCTTACTATCATCGTACTCTTTATATGGGTCTTCGCCATCAAAGTCATAATTACCCGGCATACGCGGCAAACCTGACGAATGATTTATCATGCTTTTTATAGTAACAGGTACACCCTCGTACACAATGGCAGGTATTGAGTCGGGCAGGTATTTATTTACCGGGTCATCAAGCTTTATCTTTCCTTTATTTACTGCATCTGCCAGCAGGGTGGCAGTAAATGTTTTAGAAATGGAACCGATTTCAAAAATGGTATTTTGAGAAGGTACCTTCCCGTTTTCTTTGGCAGTTTCACCATAACCGTAATAATACGTTTTACCATCTTTAAATACTGCAATGCTTACACCTACGGTATTTAATTGCATTATAAAAGGCTGCATAATACTGTCCACCTTTTTATCAAGGGGCGTTGCAAGCGGGTTTACAAATGGTGGCCTGGCCGTTTTTTTTGCTTTATCGTCTTTATAAGGCTGAAAGAGAAGTGTCTGTATTTTATCACCGTTATCAAGGCTGAGAAATAAACTAAGGCTAACACTGTTAAATACTGCTTTGTATTTGCTTACCCCTGCGGTAAAATTTTCAAATACAGTTTCTTTTATCGCGCCCAACGGGAAAAGGTTGTTATTACACACCTGCCTGAATGCTGCAGGCGTCAATTGCTTTTGAAAAGCAGCGCCTGTTAACGCGTATATCTTATCAACATCTTTTGCGTTAAAATACCCGGTAAACAGGGCACGAACAGAATCAATTTTTTGCTGCTGTGCAGGCTGGCCCATTAATACTTCATGCATAGCAAAAACAATTAGTAGCAGTATTATTTTACGCATAACGGTAACTATAGCCTGTTAAAGATACGCTTTGCAGCAGGAGATAAAAAGATATACGCATTAAATACATAAACGCGGGCCTGACACACAAAAAATTCCTCCATAAAAATGGAGGAACGTTTTTTAACCCTTAAAACAACCAACATGAAAAATGTTGATATACTATACAAACGGTAATTATGTGTTTACGGTTTGCTGGGGGCAAATATTTATTGCAGCGCAATGTCAAGCACCTGCTGCATTGTTTTTACATAATGAAACTCAAGGCCTTTTATAAAGTTGCCGTCTATTTCGTTTACATCCTTTTCGTTTTGCCAGCAAAGTATTATTTCGCGCAGGCCGGCCCTTTTGGCAGCTAACACTTTTTCTTTAATACCTCCTACCGGCAAAACCTGCCCGCGCAGGGTTATTTCTCCCGTCATGGCCAGGTATGGTTTTACCTTGCGCCCTGTAAAAGCCGAAGCAAGAGATGTTAACATGGTAATACCGGCGCTTGGCCCATCCTTGGGCACAGCACCTTCCGGTACGTGCACATGCACCATTTTTTTGTTAAAGGCTTCAGGGTCAATACCCAGTTTTTTAGCATTGGCCTGCAGGTAAGTAAATGCTGTTGCAGCGCTTTCTTTCATTACATTGCCAAGGTTGCCGGTAAGCTTCAATTCGCCTTTACCCTCGCTTAGCACCGTTTCTATAAACAAAATATCGCCCCCAACATACGTCCAGGCAAGGCCAACAGTTACACCCGGCATGTTAGCAGTTTTATATATTTCGTTACTGTAACGTGCCGTGCCTAATATTTTCTCAACATCCTGCACTGTAACGCTGGACTTTACTTTGCCGCGTGTAGCATATTCTTTAGCCACATGGCGCATAATACTGGCAAGCTGCCTGTCAAGCTCACGCACACCGCTTTCGCGGGTATAGCTTTCAATTATTTTTTCAAGCACCTTGTCGCTTATCTTAAAATTAACCTTTGCAAGGCCGTGCGCATCCTTTTGTTTTGGCAACAGGTGCCGCCTTGCAATTTCAATCTTCTCTTCCACTGCGTAGCCGCTCAGGTCAATTATTTCAAGCCTGTCGCGCAACGCCGGCTGAATGTTTTGAATGTTATTGGCGGTTGCTATGAACAGCACTTTGCTAAGGTCGTATTCAAGCTCAAGATAGTTATCGTAAAATGTATTATTCTGCTCGGGGTCAAGCACCTCCAGCAATGCCGAAGATGGGTCGCCCCTGAAATCGTTGCCGATTTTATCAATCTCGTCTAATATCATTACCGGGTTGCCGGATTTTACCTTGCGTATATTTTGAATAATACGCCCCGGCATAGCGCCGATATATGTTTTGCGGTGGCCGCGTATTTCGCTTTCATCATGCAGGCCACCAAGGCTTACCCTTACGTATTTGCGTCCCACGGCGTGGGCAATGCTTTTGCCCAGCGAAGTTTTGCCTATACCGGGCGGACCTATAAAGCATAATATGGGGCTTTTCATGTCGCCCTTCAGCTTAAGCACTGCCAGGTACTCAAGTATGCGTTCTTTTATTTTTTTCATGCCGTAATGGTCGTTATCCAGCACTTTACGGGCATTGTCAAGGTTGTAATTGTCTTTGGTATAATCCTGCCAGGGCAGGTCTAATAATAAATCAAGATGGTTATATACCACTGAGAAATCAGGTGTGCTGGGGTGCATCCTCTCCAGCTTTTCAAGCCCGGCCTTAAACATTTGCTTTGCAGCATCGGGCCATTTTTTCAGCTCCGCCTTTTTACGCATTTCATTCAGTTCCCGGTCATTGTCACTGCCCAGTTCCTCTTTAATGCTTTTCATTTGCTGCTGCAGAAAGTATTCGCGCTGCTGCTTGTCAATTTCAGTACGCGTTTTATTAGTTACCTTATTTTTCAGTTCTGCAAACTGCAGTTCACGCTGCAATAATTCAATCAGTTTCTCACCGCGCAGCTTTAAATCATCAATTTCCAGCAGGCTTTGCTTTTCAGCAAGCTCGCTGTTCAGGTTGCTACCCACAAAATGTATTAAAAAAGCGGGGCTTTCAATATTTTTAAGAATAATGGAAGCTTCAGCCGGCATATTGGGCGACAACTGTATTATTTGTGTGGCAAGATCTTTAATAGAGCCTGTATAAGCGTCCAGGTCGCTTTCCTCCAATTCTTCATCATCGGGAAGTACATTGATGGAAGCTTTAAAATAAGGCTGCTCCTCTACTATCGCATTTAAACGAAATCGTTTTTTACCCTGTATAATAATGGTGGTGCCGCCATCGGGCATCTTTATCAGCTTTACTATTTTGGCTACAGTGCCAATATCGCAAAGGTCGTTAACAGCAGGCTCCTCCACATTGCTGTCGCGCTGGGCTAATACCCCTATAAGCTTGTTTGATTTGTAAGCATCGTTAACTGCTTTTATACTTTTATCTCTTCCCACGGTAATCGGCAACACCACACCGGGAAATAAAACAGTATTCCGCAAGGGCAGCAGTGGCAAAATATCCGGTATTACAAGATTCTTGTCCTGTTCGGCATCGTTTTCATTGATAGGGATTATGGGCAAAAAATCAGTATCATCCTCCACCCTTAAAAAGTAATTGTCTTTCTTCATACGCTCTTTCTTAACGTCAAAATGTCACCCCGCGTTACAGCAATGCTATAATCAGCGGGGAAAGGTAAGTAGGTCAATTAAAATGCCAAAGCAATTTTTTAACTGTTTGCAGCACAAATTGTCGCAAATAAAAAGCACCACCTGTTAAAGTGATGCCTTTTATCAAATTTTATATGTTTTAAAAACCCTGCTGCTGTTACAGTATTTTTAAGCCGATGCCAAGCTGTAATTGCTGGCTCTTCCAGCTATCGGAGTTTGTGGCATCGCTTATATCAGCAAGCCCAATGCAATACCTGCCATACACCTGCAGTGCGCCCAGGTTTACCCTTAAACCCGCATCAAGGGCAAAATTGCCGCTTTTAAATGCGTCTTTGCCATTTTCCAGCACGGTTTCGTGGGGATTCATCAAAATGCTGTACTGCGGGCCGGCCTGTATGGTTAGCAACTTACCTGCATTAATGTTAAGCAATATAGGTATGCTTAAATAATTTAGATGCACGTTTGAGCCATCGCTTGTTTGTAACACCACATCAGAGCCTGAATGGTATTTTGTGTTTGACTGGTTAAACAACACCTCAGGCTGTATGCCAATGGTTTTGCTAAGACCAATATCAACAAAACCACCCAGTTGAAAGCCTGAATAATAACCGTCCTTAAAAGACTGGCCGTCAATTTTATCCAGGTTTAAACCAGCCTTGGCGCCCACATGCACTGTTTGTGTAAAGGCAGCACCCATTATTAAAAAAGCAGCAAAAGCGGAAAGAAGGATTTTTTTCATAGCTGTTTTATTTTTTATGTATGTTTTTGATGTTACCAATGTTATGCCAGACTGTTGGCTAAAACGGCTTAACTGACTGTTTAAGTACGGCCCTGTTTAATTGTTATTAAATATTAACAAATTAAACCAGGGCCAAACTGCGGCTGCAAATATGGCACAGGCAGGCTTAAAATATTTACAACAGGGCGAAATAAATTTATGGAATGCAGCGATATACTATAAAAATTGTCTATTTTTATGGGTAATCATTCTTACCTAATGACAGAACAATCCATTCTGGCGGGCTGTTTGCAAAATGATCCGGTAGCTCAAAGGGAATTATACAACAGGTATAGCCCTAAGATGCTTTCTGTATGTTACCGGTTTGCACAGAACAGGGAAGACGCCGAGGATATGCTGCAGGAGGGTTTTATAAGAGTATTTACCCAAATTCATACTTTTCAAAACAAGGGCGCATTTGAAGGCTGGATAAGAAGGATAATTGTGCATACATGCATCAATTTTTTGAAGAAGTATAAGAAGTTTAGTGAAAGTATTGATTTGGGCTACGCCGCATATATACAAGTGAAGGAAGAAACAGTGCCGTCTATTATGCAGGCAAAACAGGTAGTAGAGTGCATTAGATTGCTGCCTGTAGGCTACAAAACAGTGCTTAACCTGTACGCAATAGAAGGCTACAACCATAAGGAAATAGCTGAGATGCTTGATATTGAAGAGAGTACCAGCAGGAGCCAGTACACACGGGCTAAAACAATGCTGGAAAATATTTTAGTAAAGAAACGGATATTGGAGAAGCCAGAGCAGGAAGAGTTGACATGGGTTGCAGCTTTTAAAAAGTAAAACTAACTGTAAGTAAGCGGACGAATTCATGAAAAACCCGTTGGACAGAGACGATTTTGAGATTTTCCTCGAAGAAGAGGCAAATCAACATCGCATGTACCCTTCTGATCATATCTGGAGGAACATACAGCAGGAAATTCATGGTTATACCAAATGGCCGGCGCTTACGGTTATTACCCTTTTTGTTATAGCTGCATTAGTGGTAGGCACCGTGCTTATAAAGCCCCAACACCAGGATGCTGCATATATAGCCGAAACAATACAAAAAGCTGCAATAACCCAACCTGCGCAGTCTGCAGCAGTTAACGTACAGGAACAGTTTTCGCCTGAGCGTATTACACAACAAACCATTGCCCGTGCAAATGGCCGCGACGATGTGGACGGTAATATTATATTAACAAAAAATAACAACCCGGCATCCTTACCGGCTGATTATGCTGTTGTGTCCCTGCGCGATGAAAGCGACATTAACCCGGCGGCCGCAGCGTTATTTTCAATTACTGGCCCGGTAGCTGTTGCAGAGCAGGAAACACGGGGTAAGGAGAATAAAAAAGATGCTGCCCAGCCTAAAAATACCCCGGTTATAAACTGGATTAACCTTGTACCCAACAGCAGCTTGAATTTAAACGGCCAGCCTGCCTTAAACATAGCAGGTATAACCACGATAAAAAGTAAAGCAGGCAGTGGCTTTATGTTCTCGCTGTTTGGCAAATCCCAGGCGGGCGATTATTCAAGCCTTGAACTTGAAAACAATTTTACGGAGCCGGTACATAAAACATTTTCTTTCAAACCTCGTTCCCGCAGGTTTGACTTCGCCTTTTACGCTACCCCATCCATCAGTTACCGCAGGCTTGTTTATGACCAAAACTCGCAGAGTACCCGTTATATTTCAGGCTTGCCTTACAACGCAGATTATAAAGTTGACATGAGTAAGGCTATACGCCACAAACCAGCCGTGGGTTACGAAGTAGGTGCAGCGCTGGGGTATAAATTAAACAGTATAATTACTCTTCGCGGCGGTTTCCAGTTTAATGTAAGGGAATATGATATTGTTGCCTATAAGCAAAATAGCAGCGTAAGCAGTTTCAGCACATTGCCTACTAACACCATATCCGGGGTTGATGTAAGCAACCAGGCCGCGTCAGGTATTGATGGCGGTGATAAAGCAGTATTGCAAAACCGGTATTACGAAATATCAATGCCCCTGGGTATTGATGTTACTGCCTGGAAAAGAGGAAGATTTGGATGGGGTGTAGCCACATCAGTACAGCCTACTTACACATTTGATAAAGATCCTTTCATCATCACATCCGATTATAAAAACTATATTGACGGTTCCAAACTGGTACGCAACTGGAATGTTAACGGCAATATAGAAACCTATATCTCTTACTCAACGGGCCAGTTTAAATGGCAGCTTGGCCCACAATTCCGTTACCAGTTTTTACCAACACTTTCGGGCGGTTACCCCACAAGAGAGCACCTGCTGGATTATGGCCTGAAGATTGGTTTTGTTAAAAGCCTTCCATAATAATTTTACCGCATCAGGAATTATTAATGCAACACCATAATGTGCTGTTTACAATACCTTTATGGCATGAAGAAAACTGCTTTGGCAATGGCCTTTGCTGCAGCAAGCCTGCTTTTACAGCATTGCAGTAACCCTGCATACCAGCCTGAACTGACCAGCGATACGGTTAAGTTTTTCCCGGTTAACCTGTACATACAAGGCCAAATTGCAAGGGTTGACAGCCTGGCGGACAGCATTTGGCAAATAAACATTGATAACAATACTGGCAAGAAAGACACTTTGCTGTTAACGAAACGGCAATTTAACAAGCTGGCGCAATACTTTCTTACCTACGACATTAGCGATAAAAAACTACACCCTTATTACAAGGAAAATACTTTTGCCGATGCAACAACGCAAAGCTTCGCCTTCAACTATACCGCTTTAGACAATACTTTACCCCTGCAAACAGTAGATGTTTTATTAGACCAAACCGGCCGGCAGCTAAAAAACGTGTTTTACAATATTGCAGTTACTGCAAAAGACAGTACCATAGCTGAAAAAGCCGGGTGGAGCAACGACAAAAGCTTTTTTATTAATCGTGAAACAACATACAACAATAACAAAACGGTTGCACGGCAAACTGTTATAGTTTGGAAATTTCAGCCGTAATTTTGCACATTTGATGCACGTATGACTGCGAAAGAGTTTCAAAACATAGCACATACTATACCGGTTGAAGCCGGTATTTACAAATATTTTGATGGCACAGGCGAATTGCTGTATGTAGGCAAGGCTAAAAGCCTGCGTAAAAGGGTAAGCTCCTATTTCAATAAAACATTTACAAGTTACAAAACACATGAACTTGTACAACGCATACACCGTATTGAGTTTACTATCGTTGATTCTGAGCAGGATGCTTTTTTACTGGAAAATTCGCTGATTAAACAGTTTCAGCCGCGGTTTAACATTAACCTTAAAGATGATAAATCATACCCTTACATTATTATCAAAAAAGAGCCTTTCCCCCGCATATTCCTTACACGTAAAAAAATAAACGACGGGTCTGAATACCTTGGCCCTTTTACCTCTGCCGGTAAAGTACGCGAACTAATAAGCTTTATACGGCAGTATATTCCACTGCGTACATGTAAATTGCCCCTTACCAAAGCCAATGTTGCAAAAGGCAAGTTTAAAGTTTGTCTTGAATACCACCTTGGCAACTGCAATGGGCCTTGTGAAAATTTGCAGAGTGAGGAAGATTATGCAGAAGGTTTACAAAAAGTGCGGCAAATGCTGAAAGGAAACCTTGGCCCGGTTATACAGGGATATAAAAAACAGATGGGCGATTACGCTGCTAACCTGGCTTTTGAAAAAGCCGAAATGATAAAAAAGAAGCTTGATCATTTAGAAAACTACCAGGCACGTTCAGTTATTGTAAGTAAGTACCTTGGCAACCTGGATGTTTTTTCAATTCTCAAAGACAATGATGTTGCCTACGTAAATTACCTGGCAGTAGAAAACGGCACTATAGTGCAAACCCATACTATTGAACTGCAGCCTAAACTGGAAGAGAGTGATGAAGAGGTGCTGCAATTTGCAGTGGCCAGCATGCGCGAAACGTTTAACAGTACCGCTACTGAAATAGTAACACCTTTTGCCATTGATTACCCCGGTGAGGGCATTACACTAACAGTACCCAAAGCCGGCGACCGCAAAAAGCTGCTGGAACTTTCGGAGAAAAACGTAAATTATTTTACAGAAGAGATAAGGAAGAAAAAAATACTGCAACTGGAAGGCAAGAGTGACATGGAGAAGAAAAAAGTGCTGTACCAGTTGCAGGAAGACCTGTACCTGCCTGAAGTACCTGTACATATAGAATGTTTTGATAACTCCAACTTCCAGGGTAGCTTCCCGGTTTCGGCTATGGTTTGTTTCAGGGATGGCTTGCCCAGCAAAAAAGATTACCGGCATTTTAACGTTAAAACCGTTGAAGGCATTAACGACTTTGCCACCATGAAAGAAGTAGTTTACAGGCGCTATAAGCGGCTGATGGCAGAAGAAGCGCCATTACCCCAACTGGTAATTATTGACGGCGGTAAAGGACAGTTAAGTGCCGCTATGGAGAGTATTGAAGAACTGGGACTGACAGGTAAAATGACCGTGGTAGGGCTGGCAAAAAATGAAGAAGAAATCTTCTTTCCCGGGGATATTGAATCAATAAAACTACCATGGGATAGTGACGCCTTAAAGCTGGTACGCCGCATACGTGATGAGGTACACAGGTTTGGTATAACCTTTCACCGCAACAAACGCTCAAAAGGAACATTTGTAAATGAGCTGGAAAATATAAAGGGTATTGGTAAAAACACGGCAACCCTTTTACTGCAGGAGTTTAAATCAGTAAAAAACATTCGTACAAAATCTGTGGAAGATATTGAAAAGCTAATTGGAAAAGCAAAGGCAGAATTGGTATGGAAACACTTACAGGGCTAAAATAAAAATGGGGCCCGGATTAACATCCCACCCCGTTTTAAAATCCAATATCCTATGAAAAACCGTTGCAAATGTAAGCCTTAGTTTTTCTATTTCCAGTATTTTTTCCCTAAAATACTACAAAATTTAAGTGGTTCTTAAGGCTGTTTAACTGCAATACCAGGGGCAAAGAAAATATTTATCAAACTTGCGGCTTTTTTGGTACCATATTATTTACAGGAATACAGCCAGTTATAAAACAAACGTTTGCACTACTTACCATTGTAAAATTTCGATACAAACCAAGAGGCAAAGCACCTTAATGTTTTTTTAATCCTTAAACCTTCTGCTAATAAAGCAGTAAAAAAGCCCCTTTGAAGGGGCCTTTGAAAATTTCTTATATATTGCACTAAAGGCTAATATTGCCACAATGACTGTTCGTAGTCAAATATTTTGTCCTTAATATGTTCACCCTCCAGCAAACGGAACAAGGTGTTATTCGGATACATTTGGGCGATATCCAAATTGTATGGGTTATCCAGCGTAGATTTTACAATATAGCTGCTGAACATTCTGCTTTCAAACAAATCTTCCCAACTCATCCTGCTGCCGTAGTTTTTGGGGTTGTACACTTCATATTTTGCCAGTACAGGGCGCATATCGGGGTAATATACCCACCACAAGGGGCGTTCGCTGCCCGGTATTTGTGTACCGTCTGAACGGGTGTATGCCATCACCGGTGCAATACCTAAAATACGTACAAACAGGCGGCTTGATTCTTTATCAAATATCCACTCCTCCTTTAAACGAAAAGTTTTTATTGAATCAGGGGATACTGGCCTTGCCCTTACTTCATACCCGATAACATTATTATCAACATCCCTTTTTGCCACTGTGTCGCTGCCACCACCAAAGGCTGCTAACGCCTGGTCGTAAGTAATGGGGGTAGTAAACCTGTCATCGGCGCCACTAAAGGCTACAATGCTGTCGTTTTTAATTGCCTGCAGCAATATGGCAATAAAACGCTGGCTGCCGTTATCTTCTTCAGCCGCGTACCTGAAAGGCAGGTTCAGCTTTTCGTAAGTATTAATATCTCTCCAAACCCTTACACGGAAAACTGCGTCATCTTCGCGAATGTTCTCATACTCCAGCGGCGTCCTGTCTTTAATAAGGTTGCGCTCAATGGCTGCATCATTCCTGAGAGACGGTTTAACACTATCGCTTACAAGCCCGTTACTTGAACCCTTTACCACGGTAATCGGCAAAGTAGTATCTCTCCCGCCATTAAAATTGGCATTGCCGTATTGACTGCTTTGCTGCTGCGCAGGCTGGCCGTAATTGGAGTTTTGCTGTTGCGCAGGTTGGCCATAGTTAGAATTCTGCTGCTGTTGCGCAGGCTGGCCGTAATTGGAATTCTGCTGCTGCGTATTGTTATTATTGGCAGGACGTGTTGTTTTTTTGCGTTGTGCAAATGATGCCTCCACGCACAGCACCAACACTGCCGGCATCAAAAACCATTTTATATGTTTACCTGTCATATTATAAGTTTAGTAAAGGTTAAACACTATAGGCGGCAATAACCTGCTGCCCCCGGGGCCGGAAACCCTGATGTTATCAATTGTTACGGTAGTGCCTATTTGTGCTTTTTCAATCATATCATTTCTCACCGGGTCAAAAGAATTGCCTTTTACATCGGCATATTTAAGCGGGTTAAACCCTACCCCTGTCATTACAATGGTGTAACTGTTTACCTGGAATTTAACGCCCTCAAAAATAAAATTCTCCAATATGGCCTGCACCCCAAATTGCGCCTTAAACTCATTAACGCGCATACGCCCCCCTTTATTGCCACCAACCATGGCTATTGGATCAGGAACGCTTCTCACCTTAAACTCTTTTTTATAAGGCGCTTTGCCGTCAATATTTACAGTAAGGTTTGCAGGTGTACCGGCCTTTGAAGGATGCACAATATATACACCGGGTCTTTCGCCGGGTTCTATAGTACCATTGTCAATTGAGGGGTGTATTTTTTCTGCACCAACACCAGCATTAATAGATATGTGGTTGGGCAAATCAACATACAGTACCTGCACATCATCGGCACTTACAGAAACACCTGTGGGTTCGCCAACAGTGTAAACAAGATCTTTTAGTAAGGTGTGTGGCTGCGCATTTTGATCAACGTAATTAATAACAACGTGTACTGTATGAGAGCCAACGCCACTTGCAACAAAAGATTTCCGTACAAACCCGCTGTCATTCACAGGTTGGGTAACACCATCTATAGTTACCGTTGGTTTTCGTTCACGATTAAATGCGCCTAAACCAGCAATAACATTCATTGGCTGGCCATTCATTATATATGTAGCGCTTTGCTCTACTATCGGCTGGAAGTTGTTTATTATTACTTCAACATGCCCAACTTTATTATGACAGATCTCAACAGCTTTATTCTCGGCAGTGCGCACATCATTTTGAAACTTACTAAGGATAGTAAGCGCGGCTAAGGTTGGAGTCATGTGGAAATAAGCAGCCTCCCATCTTTTATCCTCGTTCTTTGTTTTGGGTGCATCAAGGTTTACCGGGAAATTTGCCCCCATTTCACTTTTAATTGCAGAATTGATATCTAACACCCCGTCCTTAAACGATTTTAATGTGGCAAACAATTTCTTTCCTTCACCTCCTTCAACAATTATCCTTTGCGCTGCATCAATGTTATCCTCACTAAAAGATGAGTCTTTATTTTTTTCGGGATTAAAACCAGTTGCCCGCAGAATACTATCTTTTAACTTTTGAATGTTATCGTATGTAACATTTGCTAAATCAACAACTTTTTGCGCCATGGGTAGCCACACTGCTGCGGAATCTTTAGTTTCAGGCTTTTCCAATTTAGCCTTTAAATCATCCATATATATAGCCGTAGAAACTTTTACTACCTTATTGGTGTTCTCCAGGCTGTTGTTAACTGTTCTGAAGGCATTAAGAATTTCGGCTGATACGTTTAGCGCCAGCAATGCTGTAAGCACCAAATACATCAGGTTTATCATCTTTTGCCGTGGCTCTTTAGGTAGTGCCATTGTGTATTAACCGTTTAATTTTTCAGTACAAACTTTTATTTACCCTATGTGCCCTGCAACTACCTGCCCTGCATTGCAGTTATCATGCTGCCGTAAATCTGGTTAAGTTTACCCAGGTTGTTGGCCAAAGTTGAAATCTGGTCTTTTGCCTTGTTGGCATCATCTGCAGTACCCACCATAGCGGCAGAGGCTTCATTAAGCTTGCTGTAAAAGGCGTTGAGCGCTTTAAGGTGATTATTGCTTTCCTGCATTTCCATTTCATAAATGGTGTTAAGCGAAGAAAGGTTTTTGGTAAGTGTTTGTACCTGTGTATGAAACGTTTTTGCTGTTTCAGTGGCGTCGTTAAATGCGCCTACTGAAGAGGCCGCTGCTGAATAGGCATCTTTAACAGCACTAATGGCAACAGTGGCTTCCTTAGTTTTCTTAGTATAATCGCCGGTGGCTGCAACTGCATCACCAATCTGTCCAAGCCCTGCAACAGTAGTACCCAGTTTATTAAACCCATCGCTAAGTTTTGACAATGTAGTAGGGGTAATATCTGCTTCAGCCAGCATTTTCTCCATGCTTTTAAGTGCAGGGTTGCCTTTGGGCTCGGGGCCCATTCCTGCAATATTCACCTGGTGGTCGTCAATAGCGGGATAAGCAAGATACAGTATACCATACACTGCAAAAACCACCGCTTCAGTGCCCAAGCCACCGATTAATGCAATATCAGCACCTTCCCAGTGCTCAAGTTTAAATAATGCTCCTATAATTACTACTGCGGCGGCTATTGATACAAAGATGTCAACAACTCTGCTTACTTTAGGAGGAATTGCGGCTGCCATAGATATTTGTTGATTTTAAAATTGCAATAAAGGGTTACCCCTGTTTGAATTTGTTTTGAAAAAGTGTTTATTATAAAATACGGATAAACTTAATAATTGTTTACTTACGGCCGCGCAATTGTGCGGGCAAATCAATTACACACCTGAACCCGATATATGATTTTGCGGTATCCTGGTACTCGTACTGGCGGGTGCTTGTTTGCAGGAAAAAGCCTACATCTTTCCAGCTACCGCCGCGCACTACCTTACGTTTCATACGGGGAGGGTCAGTGTCAAGCGCGTTATAATGAATATCAGGGTTCATGTCATGCTGAAAATTGTAAGCGCCTTCATAAAAATATGAGGCTGTCCATTCAGATACATTACCGGCCATGTTATACAAACCAAACCCGTTAGGCCAGTAAGAATCGGCACGAACTGTATAGAAACCGCCATCTTCAGCGTAATTGCCCCTGCCGGGCTTAAAGTTTGCCAGCAGGCAGCCTTTTTTATTGCGCAGGTAGTAGTTACCCCACGGGAACATTGACTGGGTGCGCCCGCCACGTGCAGCGTATTCCCACTCAGCTTCAGTTGGCAGCCTGAAATCGCTCTCGGGGGCCTTTTTGGTTCTGCTAAGATAGCTGTTTAAATAATGTGTTCTCCAATGGCAAAAAGCAATAGCCTGTTTCCAGTTAACGCCTACAACAGGGTAAGCGCCAAAAGAGGGGTGTGCAAAGTAGCGTTTTGTTTGGGGATCGTTATAAGAATAAGAGAAATCTCTCATCCACACCAGCGTGTCAGGATAAACGGCCTGGTTGTAACGGTATATAAAATCTTTACGGGGCCTGTCTTTATTTACCAGTTTAGCAGCAGCTTCAAGATCAAAACCCTGTACATTATAAAGCAATTTGGCAGGGTCAATTTCAATACGGTTATAAAGCCTGTTATCGGGCGCCAATACAAGCGTGTTTAATTTTTCCAGGGTTGCAGGGTTGCCATAATTAATAGTCTGGGCTTTTTTCCAGTCAACAGCCGTATCACCTGACGGGCTGGTTTTCATATACCCCAGTTCAATGGCAGCCAGTGAATCCCTAACCCAGTAAACAAACTGGCGATACTGGTTATTGGTGATTTCGGTCTGATCCATCCAGAAACCGGCTATAGAAACCGCCTTGTTACGGGCAGTAAAATTGTAATTAACATCCTCATCGCTCGGCCCCATGTGGAACATGCCCGGTGGAACATAAACCATCCCTATAGGCTTGCCCATTCCTTCCTTAGCCGGAGGAGCCACACCTACCAGTTGCCCATTATCAATCACGCCTTTGGTTTTACCTTTAAAACAACTAACCAGGGAAACTGTTAGAATGGTTAGTGTTGAAATTGCTGCGAGTTGGCTTTTCATTACTACTTTAATATTATTATATATAGGGTAAAGCAAATGTAATTAAATAATTTATAC
The DNA here is from genome assembly GCA_035547455.1 of Chitinophagaceae bacterium. Classification (GTDB taxonomy): domain Bacteria; phylum Bacteroidota; class Bacteroidia; order Chitinophagales; family Chitinophagaceae; genus JABDFW01. Next base: position 2,787 of record DASZUX010000043.1, on the reverse strand, counting down.
AACAATAAATTCACAAATTAAGTATCAAATTATTACGTATAATTAAATGAATTTTAATATGCTGTTATATGAAAACGCGGCCCGCCTGCGGTTAGTATGTTGAAGCCACGTTTTTTTAAGAATAAATTATATTATTTGCCCAAAAGCTTCAAAAAATCATCCATAGTATGCACTGGTAAATTGCACTGGTAATTTTTACACAGGTACAGCAAAACCTGCCCTGCAGTACCTGCTGGTTTATCCAGCAATGGAAAATTATCATGGGGCTGTACTGATGCCTGAAGAACTTTGCCCGGTACATAATGCCTGTTTAAAGTGTTGCAGGCAGCGGCAGCCCCCTCGCCCACTATTGCAATTTCGTACATGCCTTCCGCCGCATTTTGCAGCATTGCCGCCCAGCAGCCGAAAGAAACCGGGTATTTTACCGTCATTTGTGCCACTGACGCTACCATATCCTCAGCCCTTTTACGCCAGCCCGGCATATTAAATACAACTGACAAATAATACAAGTTGTACGCCATAACCGCATTGCCTGATGGAGTGGCGCCGTCATATATTTCCTTTTTCCGCACTACTATGTCGTCCTGGCCGGCAGGAGTAAAATAGAAAAGCAGGTTTTCTTCATCACTGAAAGCAGCAATTGTAGTTTCTGCAAGGCTTTTGGCCTTGTGCAGGTATTGCTGGTTGCATGTAACTTCCTGTAAGGCTATATATGCCTGTATAATATATGCACAGTCATCAAGAAAAGCAGGGTATTTAGCATGGCCATTTTTATAGGTATGCTGCCAGCCTGCCGGTTTGCTGCATTTGTTTTCGATAAAAGCTATGCAGCTTTCCGCCAACTGCACGTAATGAACCTTACCGGTTGCGGCAAATGCCTGGCAAAGCGCGGTAATTGTTAGCGCATTCCAGCCGGTTAAAATTTTATCGTCCAGGCCGGGCCGTACACGCTTTTCTCTCGCAGCGAATAACTTTTCCCGGCAGTTTTTTAATGTTCTAACAAGAACATTTTCATCCATTTTTAATGCGGCTGCCTGCTCTTTTAACGGTTTTTGCAGCCATAAAATATTAGCGCCCTCCCAATTGCCGGGCCCGGTAACATCATACACCGCGCAAAAAACGGGGCTGTTTTCTTTTAAAATTTCATCCACCTCCGCCTTGCTCCATACGTAATATTTCCCCTCTATACCCTCACTGTCGGCATCCAGCGCGCTATAAAACCCACCTTCAGGAGAAAGCATCTCGCGTTCTAAAAAGCCGGCGGTTTCTTCTATTATTTCCAGGTACCTTTCATCGTTTGTCAGTTGGTATGCCTCGCCTATTGCTGACAAAAGCAAGGCATTATCATACAGCATTTTTTCAAAATGCGGCGCCAGCCATTTGCTATCGGTACTATACCGGGCAAATCCTCCTCCAAGATGGTCGTAAATACCGCCTTGAATCATTTTATCTATGCTTAATAATGCCTGCTGCAGGGCGGCAGCACTTTTTGTATGGTAAAAATGCCGCAACAAATACCGGATGCAGAATGTTTGAGGAAATTTTGGCGCGTTTCCGAAACCACCCCATACCGTATCTGCCTGCTGCAAAATATTACCGGCAACCTGCTCAAGGCTTTCCCTGGCAAGCATCGTGCTGCCCTTTTCCCTGTCACCGGTGCCAAAACTGTTAGCTTTAGCAAGATGTGCTGTAAGATTTTCAGCCTGCTCCGTTACTTTTTCTTTCCTGTCGCTGTACGCTTCATGTACAGCCAGCAACACCTGTTGCCAGCTTGCCCGGTTATATGCCGGCACGGGAGGAAAATATGTGCCCCCATAAAATGGCTTACCCTGCGGCGTAAGAAAAACATTCAGCGGCCACCCTCCGCTGCCGGTCATGGTTTGCACTGCATCCATATAAATGTGGTCAAGGTCGGGCCGCTCCTCCCTATCAATCTTAATGTTTATAAAATGCCTGTTCATTAACTGTGCAGTGCTTTCATCTTCAAAACTCTCCTTTTCCATTACGTGACACCAATGACATGCCGAATAGCCTATACTTACCAAAACGGGCCTATCCTGTTCTTTTGCCAATTGCAGTGCCTCCTGCCCCCAGGGGTACCATTGCACAGGGTTGTGTGCATGCTGTAAAAGGTAGGGGCTTGTTTCGTGTATCAGTTTGTTCATAATAGTATCAACAACAAAAATCCCGCCTTTACGTGGGGATCCCTTTTTCCCGGATGGTACTCAAGATATCTAAGCCTAAGGTAAAAAGGCGCAATAACACGTTAAAGGTATAAAATGGGCAGTTATTATATTATAAGGAGCGAAATGCTCCTTTTTCTAATATTCAAACACACAAACAGTCAGCCGAAAGCCTATTATCTAAAATTGTAGCAAAAGTACAGGTTGAATAATCTAAAAAAGATGATAGATAAATTATCTCGATTACAAATTAAAATAGCTATGTCCTAGCTTCTTTACCTTTTCTTCGTATTCAAGTTTAGCTTTTTTATCAAGTTTATTTATATTAGTTACTAAGGTTTTACATTCAGCGATATTAATTCCCATTTTTTTAAGAAACTCAATCTTTTGCGGGCTATTCGTAACTAATATTATTTCATGGCAAATATTAAATATTCTTAATATTTGCGGAATTACATTTAATGTGTAAATCCCGGTAAAATTGACCCCCTCTCCCCATTTCAAATTGACCTACTTAAGAACGATTTCAAAAGGGGCCTAAAAAAAGCCTGCTGAGAGGACTAAAGAAGTAGATAAAGAACTGTTGTTTTGTAAAACAAAAATA
>DASZUX010000042.1:0-1755 GCA_035547455.1 Chitinophagaceae bacterium | reverse complement strand
ATAGTGGAATAACCTCCTGCATCTATCCCTGCTTTTGGGCTAATTCATAACCAATTTCCCAATGCAGGCCAAACGGATCTTCAAGACGGCCAAGCCGCCAGCCATATTCTTCCCCAACAGGAAATATTTCAGTAGCACCTGCCTGTAATGCCTGCCTGAATAAACTATCGGGGTCAGCAACCGTTAATATCATTTTTATATATTCGCTGCCAATATTTTCAAGCATAGCATCACCGGCATCCAACTCGCCACTTACCCAAAACTCTGCCCCGTTTACTGACAGGCGCACAACCAAACCGCCCTCTTCCATCCGGTAGGTTTCTTCAGCGCCAAAAGCTGTTTTGTAAAATGCCACAGCCTTGCCTGCATTTTTTATAGAAAGCCAGGGAGCGATAGATGTTGTTATAGCCATACAGATTTAATTAAAAAAAGAAATGACAGTAGGAAAGATACGCAAACACGTGGGCTATTTAATGAACGATTTTATCTCCTCAATATATTTTCTTTCATTGCTCAGGCGTGGTATTTTATGCTGGCCACCAAGACTGCCCTTACGGCGAAGCCACTCAGTAAATACGCCCTTAGGCAGGCTGTGCACTACCGGCATGCGCAACGCAATATCCTTATGCCGCTTAGCCTCATAGTCGCTGTTTACTGATTTTAAGGCGCAATCAAGTTCGTACGCAAATTCGTAAATATTAGCGGGCGGTTGTTCAAACTCAACCAGCCATTCATGCGCCCCGTTGCTGTTATCGCTAAAATATACAGGCGCAGCGGTATAGTCATTTACAATAGTATTTGTTTTCTCACACGCCAGGGCTATGGCTTTATCGCTGTTATCAACAATCAATTCTTCGCCAAATGCATTTATAAAATGTCTCAACCTGCCGCTTACTTTTATCCTGAATGGGTATAGTGCAGTAAACTGTATGGTATCGCCCAGCAGGTACCGCCATAGCCCGCCGTTGGTAGAAATTACCATTGCATAGTTTTTGCCAATTTCCACTTTATCAAGCCCTACTGTTTTTGGGTTAGCTTTGCCATATTCTTCTGCAGGCATAAATTCGTAAAAAATACCATGCTGTAAAAACAGCAGCATGCCGTCGGCGCCCGGTGTATCCTGTGCCGCAAAAAAGCCTTCGCTGGCATTATACATTTCAAGGTAATGTATTGGCTGTCCCACCAATTTCCTGAACTGCTCCCTGTAGGGGACAAACGATACCCCCCCATGAATATATAGCTCAAGGTTGGGCCACACCTCTTTTAAAGTTAATTTACCGCTTATTTCCAAAATACGTTTTATAAGTACCAGTGTCCATGTAGGCACCCCGCTTATGCTGGTAACATTTTCGTTAATGGTTGATTGTGCAAGACTTTCTATTTTACCTTCCCATTCATCCATCAGCGCTATTGACAATTCAGGCGTGCGTATCCATTGCCCCCAAAAAGGAGCATTTTCCAGTAATACAGCGCTTAGGTCGCCATAAAAAGATTCTTCATTTAACGGGCTTACCTGGTGGCTGCCGCCTATTACCAGGCCCTTGCCTGTTAGCAGGTCGCTGTCAGGGTTAAAATTATAATACATTGTAAGCACATCTTTGGCTGCCTGGTAATGGCAGTTGTGAAGGCTTTCATTTGTTATAGGAATAAACTTACTTTTATCGCTGGTAGTGCCGCTGCTTTTTGCAAACCAGTTAACAGGAGTGTTCCACAAAAGGTTTTGCTCACCTTTCATAAGCCCTTCAATAAGTGGCT
>DASZUX010000041.1:0-5129 GCA_035547455.1 Chitinophagaceae bacterium | reverse complement strand
ACAATTTGTACATTTTGAGGGTTTACTGCGTTGGAGCTTGTAAGCTGGATAGTGTATAGTGAATCACCAGGTTTTTTTTCAATATCAATAAGGGCTGTTATATCGCCATTTCTCAAATCAGTATGTATTTCGCTGTCAGGTTTGTTTACTATGTGCAGCGCATGAACCTGCTGCAGTACTTTGTAAAAAGTGCTCGTAGTATCAGCAGTTTTTGCCATGGCCACATCCACCGATATGCCGGAGCCGCTGCCTACAAACCCAAACACAAAAATAAATACCAGCGGAAACCCAAGGCTGAAAAAAACCGACGACGGGCTGCGAAAGGTAGCTTTAAGACTGGCCTTTGCAATAGCAAACATTGCAGTAAACTGGTTATACTTATGTTCCATAAAAACCTATTTGCGGCCGCAAATCTATCTTATTATTCAGCCGGTAAGAAATAAAAACAATTTTATTGCAGTAGCTGCAGTTGCTTAAGTATTACTGAATGCTGTAATCAAAAGGCAGCCTTGCCTGTGGCACGCCCATTAATTGCTGCAGTTTTCTGGCCTGTACCATTAACCTGTATTGCTGCCCGCCCACCTGCTGTTTTATTACATTTTCCTGTACCGAGCCAGTAAAAGCACGTCTTAGCAACTGCTGCAGGGAGAATTTTGCTTCGGGGTACTCTTTTACGTAATAGCTTTTTGTTTTTGCCATGCGGGCGGCACATTCCACCGCATCCTGCAAAGTGCCGGTGCGGTCAACAAGACCAAGGCCAACAGCCCGCTGCCCTGTCCAAACATGCCCCTGCGCTATGCTGTCAATATAATTTACATCTTTTTTCCGGCCATCGGCTACACGGTTTTTAAATGTGGCGTAAATGGTATCAACACCTGCCTGTACAAACTTTTTTTCCTGCTCTGTAAGCGGTCTTGCAACAGAGCCTAAATCAGCATAAGGTGCTGTTTTTACCCCGTCAAAAGTTACACCCAGCTTGTTTTTAAAAAACTGCTGCATGTTAAACATCATGCTGAACACGCCTATTGAGCCGGTTATGGTGCCCCTGTCGGCAAAAATGGAGTCGCCGTTGCATGATATATAGTACCCGCCTGATGCTGCATAATCGCCCATGCTTATTACTACCGGCTTTACTTTTTTTGCCAGCGTTATTTCTCTCCATATTTCATCACTTGCCAGGGAGCTGCCGCCGGGAGAATTTACCCTGAACACTATGGCCTTAGTGCTTTTATCAAGCCTGGCTTTGCGTATAAGTTTAATAAAAGTATCGCTGCCAATTTCTTCTTCATTTTTTCCTTCCCCGTTTACAATGTCGCCCTGTGCGTAAATAATGGCAATTTTATCATCACCGTCCTGCTTAAAGTCAACTGATTTTGCATATTTGGCCAGCGATACAAAGTTTATATCATCCTCCCCATCTGCGCCGGTTAAATTTTGCAGCGTCTTGTTCATTTCGTCATCATATTTCAGCCCGTCTGCAAGATGGTGGCTCAGTGCATCATTTGCTGTTTGTATGGCGCCGGTATTGGCCCACAGGTGCAATTGCGATGTATCAATATTGCGTGCTGCAGAAGTTTGTAAAAGCAGGTTATTGTACAGGTCGTTCAGCCATACCGTGGTTTGCAGGCGGTTGGCATCTGTCATTTGCGTAACCCGAAAGGGCTCCGTGGCGCTTTTAAATTTGCCTGCATAAAATATTTCAGGCTCAATGCCCAGGTTGTCTAACAGCCCCTTTAAAAAATACAACTGTGCGTTATAGCCGCTCCAGTCTATACCGCCCTGCGGGTTGCAGTATATATTGTTGGCTGCAGTAGCAACATAATAGTCTTTTTGAGAAAAAACATCGCCGTATGCAATAACAAACTTGCGGCTTTGTTTAAAATCCACAATGGCCTGCCGCAGTTCCTCGCTGGTGGCAAAACCGTTCATATTATACCCGGGCTTAATCAGCACACCTTTTATTGACGAATCAGTTTTGGCATAGTGCAGCATACGCACAACATCATACAAACCCGGCACGTTGCCGTCAACATCGCCGGTAAATTCATATAAAGGGTTGTCTTTTGCCTGCTCGTTAAAAGTTGTGCCAAGGTCAACCACCAGTACACCTTTAGCGCCTGTTACCGGCCTGCCGGGGCCTGCATTGCCTATTATGTACAGCAATATAATCACCCCTATTACAGTAAAAACTATAAGCGCCAAAAAGCTGGCAAAAAATATCTTGAAGAACGTTTTCATACAACTGCCCCCGTGTGCATTAAAAATTAAAGATATTTGATGATTATTATTTTACCAATTTATGTGTACAGCTTACCTGCTAACCGGCAGCAACCTGGGCAACCGGGTTAGTTATTTAAACACTGCCGCTCAATACATTCAGCAAAGGTGCGGTGTGATATTAAAAACATCGTCTTTTTATCAAACAGCCGCATGGGGCTTTACTGAGCAGCCCGATTTTTACAACCAGGTTATTGCACTGCAAACCCAACTGCCACCCGGAACATTAATGCAAACACTGCTGGATATTGAGCAGGCCATGGGCCGCAAACGCGATATTAAAATGGGGCCGCGCATTATTGACATTGATATTTTGTTAATTGATGACATGGTTATTAATACACCTATGCTTACCGTGCCCCACCCGTTTTTGGCGGAACGCCGTTTTGCGCTGGCACCCCTTGCCGAAATTGCGCCTGCGGCCGCGCACCCCGTCCTGCACAAAACGGTACAACAATTGCTGGACGATTGCCCGGACACGTTAAGTGTGAATAAAATTTCTTAAAAAATGTAAACCAGCCGTTTAATTTTGGGTTTACCTTCTTTAATGCAGCACCACTTTATAACTATAGAAGGCAACATTGGCGCCGGTAAAACTACCCTGGCGCACCTGCTGTCAAAAAAATTAAATGCACGCCTTATACTGGAGGAGTTTGCCGATAACCCCTTTCTGCCAAAGTTTTACCAGGATCCCAAGCAGTTTGCTTTTCCGCTGGAACTGTTTTTTTTGGCAGAACGGTACAAACAATTGAAGACACGCATATATACTACAGACCTTTTTCAAAGCGTTACCGTGTCAGACTACCTGTTTAACAAATGCCTGCTGTTTGCAAGGGTAAACCTGCCGGAGGATGAGTTTAAACTGTACCAGCGGCTGTTTGATATAATAAACCAGCAGATTGTTTTTCCTGACGTGCTTATATACCTGCACGCGCCCGTGGGCAGGCTGCAGGAAAACATAAAAAAGCGAAACCGCAGCTACGAGCAGGATATACCAGACAGCTACCTGCTTAAAATACAGGAAACTTACCAGAGTTATATCAAAGAGCATAATATAAAAACCATTTTGATTGATGCCGGTAATGCTGATTTTTTGGGTAATGAGGAGCACCTGCAAATAGTGCTGGATGCGCTTGAAAACGGCCCTGTTGACGGCCAGCAATATATTACCCTGCCATAAATAACATACTTAAAAGCTGTTTAAATAAGCATGTGTGAAATAATTTAATAACACACAGCTAATATTTTCATACAGGCGCATACAACTATTTACAATCTTTGCAGTATCACATTACGCATGGTAACCACTACTGACCGGCAGCAACATGATACTTTTGCAGCCGTTAAAATACCCGAGTTTAAATTTCTTTTGTTAGGCCGATTTACTTTTACCATGGGTTTGCGTATGATGAGCACGCTGGTAGGCTGGTGGATTTTTGAGTTAACCAACCTGCCTTTTGCCATTGGTATTGTGGGCCTCAGCGAGTTTTTGCCGGCATTCTCCCTGGCGCTTTACGCAGGCCATGTTATTGACACGAGCGAAAAGCGCTGGATGCTGCAACGCGGTATGCTGCTGTACTGCTGCTGCACGTTGCTGTTACTGCTGCTGTCCACCCCCTTTGGCCAAAGCCATCTTATCCACCACACCATAGCGCTTTGTATTTACGCCATTATTTTCTGCACGGGCGTTATACGCGCTTTTACCGGCCCGGTGTTTAATGTCATACTCGCTTCCATAGTGCCGAGGGCTGCCCTGCAAAATGCAACTACCTGGAACACGGCTAGTTACCTTTCCGCCTCCGTATGCGGCCATGCAACAGCAGGCTTTTTAATATACTATATCGGCATTACCGGCACATTAATCACCATATCCTGCTTTATTGTGCTGGCCTTTTTATTCATAAGCAGGCTAAGCAAAAAACCAGCGCTTAACAACCGCGGCGAAAAGCGCACCTGGGAAAGCGTTAAAGAGGGCCTGCGCTTTGTATTTAAAACCAAAGAACTACTGGGCGCCATTTCGCTTGACCTGTTTGCCGTGTTATTTGGCGGCGCAGTGGCTATGATACCGGTGTACATACGCACCATACTGCACTCTGATGCCCGCCTGCTTGGCTGGCTTAACGGCGCTTCTGATATGGGCTCCATTTTAATGGTAGTATGGCTAACCATGTTTCCGCCGCGTACAAAACAGGGCAAAAAGCTGCTGTTTGCTGTGGCGGGCTTTGGTGTGTGCATTATTGTGTTCGGCATATCCAAAGTGTTCCTGTTATCCTTCTTCGCCCTTATGATAAGCGGCATGCTGGACGGCTTTTCAGTGGTTATACGCGGTACCATTACCCAGCTAAAAACACCCGACAATATGCGCGGCCGCGTGATAAGCGTAAACAGCATGTTTATAAACTCCAGCAACGAGTTAGGCCAGTTTGAAAGCGGCCTTGCCGCAAAGCTGCTCGGCGTAGTGCCCTCCGTTGTTTTTGGCGGCTGTATGACCGTTCTCGTGGTTATTACCACATGGTTTAAAGCCCCCAGTTTAAGAAAGATGCAATATTAGGCTTATTGTGCGGCCATCCGCAAAAGTTGAATGCAGGTACAATGTACTAAGCAGGGCGCTTTCTCACACTTCCCTAAAGCCCCAGTATCCCTGCATCCCTGGTGTGCATTGACAATCTTTTGTGAAAACCCGCTTAGGGCACTATTTCCTAAGTACGCGCCGCCAGCCTGCATCCCTTCCTTAGTGTTCCCGGCTTTCCATTTAAGTGCAACCCAGGGAGGAATACCATTAGAAAAAAGTAAGAAAAAGGAGGAAAGCGACGGGAAAAAGGAGGAATGTGATTTTTAATAACTTATTGATT
>DASZUX010000040.1:0-3667 GCA_035547455.1 Chitinophagaceae bacterium | reverse complement strand
CATCAATAATATTCATAGCCTTGGCAAAATGTGTGCAAGTTCCCGGTAGTGCCAGCCAAAAAAACTGGCGAATGGGTTCATAAATAATCATTCCGGCCATAATGGCTGTCCACACAAAGCACCAAAACCAATACTTGCCTGCAGGGTATTTATTTTCCATGTATGAATATTTTGCGCAAAAATAAGGCTTGAGATGAAATAACGGAAGTATTTATTTGCGAATAAATATCTTTTTATAGCACTGCAACTGCAGTAACACGCCTGTAACACCGGCTGGCACTACGCCAATACCGGGCAACAAATGGCTATTCTTTATTTTCTAAACGTTTCAACGTACAATTTCATCGCTTCTTCAACAATATGCAGGGCCTGGCTTTTATCGCCAAACTCCTCCACCTTAACGCTTTTATTTTCAAGTCTTTTGTATTCTTCAAAAAAATGCCGCAGCTCACTAAAAAAGTGCTTAGGCAGTTCTTCTATGTTGTTAATGTAATTAATGGAGGGGTCATGGTTGGCCACTGCTATAATTTTATCATCGGCATCACCACCATCAATCATCTGCATTACCCCTATTATCTTAGCTTCTACAAGGCATAATGGCTGAATACTGAGGCTGGAGATTACCAGGATATCAAGAGGGTCTTTATCATCGCCATAGGTTTGCGGGATAAAGCCGTAATTGGTAGGATAATAAAATGACGAATATATTACCCTGTCGAGTTTAAGGAGGCCGGTAGGCTTGTCAATTTCGTACTTAGCCCTTGACCCTTGCGGTATTTCGATAACCGCGTTTACAATGCGGGGGGCTTTATCGCCATAGTGTGCTCCATGCCAGGGGTGTAAAACTGTTGTAGTCATAAAAATGGATTATTTTAAATGTGTAGTTAGCCAAAAACCGCCGAAAACTGCCGCTATGCCGGCAATCAAACTTACTGAAATATATAATGCAAAAGCGGCGTACCGTTGCTGTTGCAGCATTTGAACACTTTCAACCGAAAAAGTTGAAAAAGTGGTAAACCCACCACAAACGCCCGTGGTAAGAAACAACCGCCAATGTTGGTCAAATACCTGGTTTTTAAATGCAACGCCCAGTACAGCGGCAATAATAAAACTACCAGCAATATTAACCACGAGCGTTGAAAAAGGGAATGACGGATTTTTTATAACAAGTGCAACAAGGTAGCGCAGCATTGAACCGGCCATACCACCCAGCCCCACCATTATAAAATTTTTTATCATGTATTATAAATTTCCGCTGAACGTGTACTTGAAATCAACCTGCCAGGTGTTGTTGCGTAGTACTACTTTTACCTTGCGGCTAACTTTGTCGTACGAATTCATGTAGTTGATAATATGCACTGTATCGCTCAATGCTGCATCTTCATTCACTATAATAGATGCCTGGTAATATTGCTCTTTCTGGTCGTGGCTGCGCTGGTTATACCTGCCCTTTAATTCCTGCAGGTATTTATTATTTTCTTCATCATTAACCATATAAAAGGCAGCGCGGCTAAAATCTCCTTTTAAACAGCCATCTATAAATTCCCGCCCGGCATCAAAAGCATTCTCTGCTTTTGGGTATCTGCTGTTTTTGCCGGTACATGCCGCGAACATGATTACCAATAATATTGCGCAAGCCGCTTTCATTGTAACAGTATAATTTCAAAAATAAACCAACCATGTTATAAATAAAAATAAAAGGCCTTTAAGCAGGGGGTATTAAGGCAATGAATCTAAATTAATTTTAACAGAATCAAGGGCTTTGGTTACATCCTTTCCAATATCCATGCCCTCTTTCTTTATTATGTCGGTAACCATCTGCATAATGGCAGTCATATTAAACGAAACCTTCCACGCATCATGCTGGTATTTAAGGTTGAATGAAATAGTTGTACCGGTACTGGCCTGCACATCTGCTTTTGCATTATCACCGTTTACCTGTACGCCGGACACATTAAATGTTTTATCGCTATATATGTTTTCAGTTTCACCCGTGTGCTTCTCCAACTGCTCCAAAAAATCCTGGCTGTCGTCCGTGGCATATTTTTTAGCTTCGGCAAAATCGCTCTTCTCCATCGCCGTAAGAAACTTTGATAATACTTCTTTGGGCGACCCATTATGCCTGCCTGTACAGGCAGGCAACATTGCCGTTAATAACACAAAAAATAGCAGCTTTTGCATACCTCTCATTTAATACAAATGTATTGGCATTACATTACACGATATGATAAAAAAATGTCAAGCGGCAAGCAGCATAAAAAAAGCAGCCACGAGACTGCTTTTACCATTATTATTGGTTTTTCTTTATCAGGCTTTTCTAATGCTATAAGCCGCAGGCGCATTCTCCTGCTGATGCTCCCTGTCATAAGCACGGATTATGGCTTTAACAAGCCTGTGTCTTACAACATCCTCTTCATCCAGTTCAATATGCGCTATGCCATCTATATTGCCCAAAATACGTATCGCTTTTTCCAGGCCGCTGCGCTGGTTTTTTGGCAGGTCAACCTGTGTGGGGTCGCCTGTTATAATAGCTTTGGCATTGGCGCCAATACGCGTTAAAAACATTTTAAGCTGCAGGTCGTTGGCATTTTGCGCCTCATCCAGGATGATAAATGCGTTATCCAGCGTACGGCCGCGCATGTAGGCCAGCGGTGCAATTTCAATTATGCGCGTGCTCATATAATATCCCAGCTTATCAGCAGGTATCATATCATCCAGCGCATCATATAATGGCCGCAGGTACGGGTCAATCTTTTCTTTTAAATCACCGGGTAAAAAGCCAAGGCTTTCGCCTGCTTCTACGGCGGGGCGTGTAAGAATAATTTTTTTTACCAGCTTGTTTTTAAGCGCCCTTACAGCAAGCGCTACCGCCGTATAGGTTTTACCGGTACCGGCCGGGCCTACCGCAAATACTATGTCGTTCCGTTCGGCAGCCTGTACCATTTTCTTTTGGTTAGCTGTTCGCGCTCTCACTGTTTTGCCATTGGGGCCAAATACCAGTATGTCGTTGGGATTGCGGTCAACAAAGTTATCAATCGTCTCCGCATCATCGCCCCCAAGTATCTGTTCAAAGTAATTCTCACTTAAATCGCCATTGCGTTCAAGATATTGTATAACGAGTTCTATTTTTTCTTTGGCTGATTCTATTTGCTCAGGCGCTCCGCTTAGTTTTATTTGTGTGCCTCTTGAAAGTATTTTCAGCAGTGGAAACTTTTTCTTTAACAGGTCGAGCTTTTTGTTATTAACACCGAAAAATTCAATTGGGTTAACGGTGTCAAGGTTAATGATAGTCTCTGTCAATGCTCTTAATTTAGTAAGTAATAAAATTTGTTACCCGGGCATTTTTTATACAACACAATTTACTGATTTATGTTTGATACATGTTGTTAATTGTTATGCACAGGTGTGGATAGTTTGTTAAGGTTTAAAAGCTGATACATTTTTTGCGTGGTGGCTTATAAACTCATGGTGCATGGTAAATCTAATGATTGAAATAAGCTGGTTACTGATGCAGGTTAAGCAGTGGGCGGTATAATGTATTTAGTGAAGCTATAAAACAAAAAAAGCAATAAAAAATAAACCGGACATAAATACATATTACGCTTATATCCCTTCGGTCAAGGCACAGAACGTTTCTTAGGAATGCCGGGCGTTTACATTTTCATTG
>DASZUX010000039.1:0-11687 GCA_035547455.1 Chitinophagaceae bacterium | reverse complement strand
GTTATAATGCAAAATTAGCAGGCTAAACGACAGGCAAATAAACTTACCTTTGTGCCGATAGCTTGAGTGCCACTTATTCTCCCGGCTGTATTGCACAGCCATTTAGGGACCTTACCTGGTACACCCTTTATATACTGCCGCCCCGGTACTGATTTTTTTTGTACGCATTATTTAAAAACCATTTAAAACCTGTAAGATGGATTACAATTATGAGCAGACTCCGCTTTCCCGTTCAGTGTTCGCGGGCCTGGCAGTGGGCATTATTGCCTGCCTTATTAACCTGGTATATAACTACGCATTTAGGGATGTTACCGACTACAGTTTGTCAACTATTGTAAATGTTTCATCGCTCATTTTTGCATCAGTACTGCTGCCTGTTGTTGCAGGTGTTATTTACTACCTGCTTACCATGTGGACAAAAGCGGCGGCCAATTATATTTTCATCATCATATTTGGCCTGCTTACGGCCATTGTGGTTGTTGAAGCCTTTGGCATACAGCGTTCAAGCAACCCTGTTGAATCAATGCAGTTCAGGTGGCTGTACATAGGTATAATGCTGGTAATTGGCGGCTTAACTACGTTTATGGTGCCGTTTTTTTATACCAAAAATTATTTTTAGGTATTTGCAATAAAACACCCCGCACAAGGCGGGGTGTTTACTCCTCAATCCCTTTCATCACAAAAATCAGGCGGTTGCTGTTTTTTCAGTTGAGAAAACGGTGTGTGTATGCGATGCTTCGTTCCTGAAGACTACCACATTATCAAACACATCAACCAATACAGGATGCTCACGATCAATGTCGCCTGCTAATATTTTTTTACTAAGCGTATTTACAATTTCTTTTTGTATCAGCCTTTTAAGCGGCCTTGCGCCAAACTGCGGGTCAAAGCCCTGTTCGCCAAGGTACTCAACCAGGTAATCGCTGAATTTTAGTTCAATGCCATTCTTCTGCAACATTTTCCGCAGGCCGTCCAGTTGTATTTTTACTATATTTTGAATATCTCTTTTTAACAGCGGGTGAAACATAATTATTTCATCTACCCTGTTTAAAAACTCCGGCCTTATAGTTTGGCGTAACAGGTTCATTACTTCCACTTTCGCTTTTTCCTCTGCCGCCTCAATATTGTTTTCGTTTACATTTTCAAAAGCTTCCTGTATTAAATGGCTGCCAATGTTGCTGGTCATAATAACGATGGTGTTTTTAAAATTAACCACGCGGCCTTTGTTGTCGGTTAAGCGGCCATCGTCCAGCACCTGCAACAGTACATTCCATACATCGGGGTGCGCCTTTTCAATTTCATCCAGCAATACCACGCTGTAAGGTTTACGGCGCACTGCTTCAGTTAACTGGCCGCCTTCATCATACCCCACATAACCGGGAGGGGCGCCCACCAGCCTGCTAACGGTGTGCTTTTCCTGGTACTCGCTCATATCAATACGCGTCATCATACTTTCATCGTCAAACAGGTACTCAGCCAGCGCTTTTGCAAGCTCTGTTTTACCCACACCTGTTGTACCGAGAAATATGAATGAGCCAATGGGCTTACGCGGGTCCTGCAAACCGGCGCGGCTTCTGCGTATGGCATCGGCTACTGCTGTTATTGCTTCTTGCTGGCCTACTACACGTTTATGCAGTTCGTCTTCCAGCAGCAGCAGCTTAGCTTTTTCGCTCTGCATCATTTTAGCTACCGGTATGCCTGTGGCACGCGCAATATTTTGGGCAATATCTTCAGCATCCACTTCTTCTTTCATCAGCCTTTTATCACTTATGGTATCAAGCTGCTTTGTAAGACCGGCAATTAACTGCTCCTGGTCTTTTATTTTGCCATAGCGTATTTCGGCCACTTTACCATAATCGCCGTTACGTTCGGCCTGGTCGGCCTCCAGCTTTAATTTTTCAATATCGGCTTTTGCATTCTGCACTTTTTCTACCAGTTCCTTTTCTTCTTTCCACTTGGCTTTAAACGTATCTCTTGCAACGCTAAGGTTGGCAATTTCATTATTCAATTCCTTCAGCTTAGGCTGGTCGTTCTCGCGTTTTATAGCCTCACGTTCAATTTCAAGCTGGCGTATCTGCCGTTCAAGCTTGTCCAGCTCTTCTGGCATACTGTTCATTTCAAGGCGAAGTTTCGCTGCGCTTTCATCTATAAGGTCAATGGCCTTGTCGGGTAAAAACCTGTCGGTTATATACCGTTGAGAAAGTTCAACAGCAGCAATTATCGCTTCGTCTTTTATACGCACATG
Source organism: Chitinophagaceae bacterium (assembly GCA_035547455.1). Classification (GTDB taxonomy): domain Bacteria; phylum Bacteroidota; class Bacteroidia; order Chitinophagales; family Chitinophagaceae; genus JABDFW01. The sequence goes on along the minus strand of DASZUX010000039.1, from coordinate 9,442 downwards.
GTGGTGGGTTTCGTACCTGTCCTTAAGGCCGCGCAATATTGAAATGGCGTCTTCGGCAGTAGGTTCGTCCACCATTACCTTTTGAAAACGGCGCTCCAGCGCTTTATCTTTTTCAAAAAATTTCTGGTACTCGTTAAGGGTGGTAGCGCCTATGGCCCTTAATTCGCCACGGGCAAGGGCGGGCTTTAAAATATTGGCTGCGTCCATAGCGCCTTCGCCGCCGCCTGCACCCACCAGCGTATGTATCTCGTCAATAAACAATATTATTTCACCGTCGCTGGTGCTTACTTCTTTCACCACGCCTTTTAAACGTTCTTCAAACTCGCCTTTATACTTTGCGCCTGCAATAAGCTGGCCCATGTCAAGAGCATAGATTGTTTTAGATTTTAAGTTTTCGGGTACATCGCCATTCACAATACGTATGGCAAGGCCTTCGGCAATGGCAGTTTTACCCACACCGGGTTCGCCCACCAGTATGGGGTTATTTTTTGAACGGCGGCTTAATATGTGCAGCGTTCTCCTAATCTCTTCATCACGGCCAATAACGGGGTCAAGTTTACCGTTACGGGCCATTTCATTAAGGTTTTTGGCGTATTTGTTCAGCGCGTTAAACTGTGTTTCCTGCGTTTGTGATTTTACTGAATCGCCTTTCCTTAAATCTTTAATAGCTGCCACCAGCCCTTTTTCAGCAAGGCCTGCATCTTTAAGCAATTTTGCTGTACTGTCGTTACCCTGTAAAACGGCCAGCAGCAGGTGTTCGGGCGTTACAAATTCATCCCCAAACTGCTTTAGCACATTATTGGCACGCAGCAGTGTATTATTCAAATCGCGCGACAGGGTTTGTGCAGGCTCACCGCTGCCGGCTTTAGGCAGGCGGGCCAGTAAATCATTCAACCTGGTTTCTACCAGGTTAATGGTAACATTGTTCTTTTTCAGCAGGTATTCCACCGGGGAATCTTCCTGGTCAAACAATGCTTTAAGCAGGTGCTCGTTTTCAATGTTGGGGTTACCCGCATTAAAGGCAAGTTGCTGTGCCTGCTGTATAACCTCCTGCGCTTTTATGGTATAATTATTCAAATTCATATACTAATATTTGTTTGCTTTTTTACAGGATTGATTTTTATATTTTGCCGCCAGCCACAGTTTTACCGCTGCTGCCGGGCATTTAAACTTTTTGATGCAACCGTTTATTAAATATGTTGCTATATTCAGCCCGCAAAAAGCATACTTTTTTACCCGCACCTAAAAAAACAGCAATTATGACACGACGATTGTTCGTAAACTGCTTGAAAGTCAGTATTCTTACCCTGTGCCTGTTATTTTTTCAGGTAGCCTTTTGCCAATACGATTTTAGCCGGCTTGACAGCAAATTTGGCCAGTATGAACAAAGCTTTGGCAAAAAAGGAAAGCTTGCTGTTATGGTATATAAAGATGGAAAGATAGTTTATACCAAAACCAGCGCCGATTTTTTACCCAATACACAGGAGCCTGTGGGCAGTTGCAGCAAATGGCTGGCTGCGGCAGTTATTATGAGTTTTGTTGATGAAGGTAAAATATCTCTTGACGATAAGGTGAGCAAGTACCTGCCTATTTTTGCCACCTACGGCAAATCGTACATTACCATACGCCACTGCCTTACCCACATGACCGGTATTAAAGGGGACGACGGTACAGGTACAAGCGGCGGCTTTAAATCGCTGGAGGAAGAGGTGAACAGTTACGCTAACCGGCATGATATACAGACAAACCCGGGCACAGCATTCAGGTACAGTAATATAGGACTGAATATTGCCGCAAGAATTGTGGAGATTGTAAGCAGGAGGGAGTTTGAACAGGTGGCCCAGCAAAGATTGTTCAGGCCCATGGGTATGCGCAGCACCACCTTTCAGTTTGATTATGATAAGGGGCAAAGCCCCAGCAACGGCGCATATTCTTCTGCAACAGATTTATTAAACTTTATGACCATGCTGCTTAACAAAGGCATGTTTAAAAATAAACGCATTTTAAGCGGGCATGCCATAGAGCAACTTGAGCAATTGCAGGTAAAACCGGAAGATGCAAAATTTACCCCTAAAACCGTGCAGGGGTATGGGTATGCTTTTGGTGCATGGGTGGCGGAGCAGGACAACAGCGGTAAGCCTGCCTGCATTACTGCGCCAAGCCTTACGGGCACCTGGCCGTGGCTTGACCTTTGCCGCGGTTACGCTGCCGTTATTTTTACCAATAACACATCGCTGTGGGATGAAAAGAAAACCGACTTTACAGATATTAAGCAATTAATTGACGACCAGATACCCTGCGGCAATTAACAGCAAATATTACCTGTTTAGCTGTCTTTTTTAACAAATACAATTTTACTGCGGTCTGCTTTGTAGATATCATCGTAAAACTTTACGAGTTGCTGGTAATCTGCTGCGGGAAAGCGCCCGGTTTTATTTTCAAATATACGGGTGCAGTGTATTGTTGGACCGTCTATTTTAAGGTCCAGGTTATAAATACCAAATTCGTTGTTAAGCGCAACGTTTTTGGGTACAGCCTCGGGAGCGTAGCCATCTGGAATTTTGATTGTTATTGAATCAATGTACCTGTAGCCGAACCTGTATTCAATATCGTACCGCCTTAATGAATCAGTGGAAAAGCGATCAAATGATTTGTTGAACAGATTAGGAGACAAAAACAGCCTTTTGCCAGTTACAGATGCATATCCTTGAGAAGTTATATGAAGATTTGCCTCAACTTCCGGCAGCCGTCCTTTAGTTTCTTTGTATTCATTTTTTTCTACCTGGTATGTAGGCAGGTTCAAGACCCTGTTAAGATACTTTTCGCGATCCTCTTTTGTCGCATTATAAATTAGGTTATGAGGAAGTTCTTCGGTCAGTCCTTTATAATTTGTATTGACTTCTGCAGCGAGATTTCCTTCAGCATCTATTGTTGCATTAATAATGCTTGTGCGTGTATTATCGGATGCTGTGTAATCAGGAGTATTTACAAGGTAGCCACCATTTTCGGTAATAAGGACACCCTTTCGATTTCCTGTAAAAGCACCCAAAAAACCCGGTGCCATTGTTTGATCAGTACATTCCAGCCAAACAGTGTCTTTTTGTAACGGCACACAGGCTATAACATGGTTAAATTTATCTGCCGGAAAACTTTCGTCAACAGGCACATTTTCATACCCCCCGTAGATAATTACACAATTGCCTGTTATACCTGCTTCTTTTAGGAGTGCCACCATATAATTCGACAGGGCTTTACAATCACCATAATGTTTGGTAGCAACAAAGTTAGCGTCAAAGGGCTGCAGCCCCCCTAATCCTAATTGTATGCTTATATAACGGGTGTTTTTTTGCATGTAATTATATAGCACGCTAACCTTTTCATGAGGGTCTTTTAACCCATCTGTTAATTCATGAACTTTTGCCTTTACATCAGCCGGCAGCACATCGCGCCCCTGTAAAAGATCATAATAAAACTTGCCATACCCATTCCAGGAAGACATGTCGCCTTTATAGCCCTGCTCTTCAAATTGCGAAGGCGAAATCATTACATAAGGTGTTATCTCTTGCCATGCGGGGGCATTATCTTCGTTTTGCCTTGCGGCCAGGTTTCTTACACTCCATGTATAAATTTTCTTGTCAGACTGATCCGTAATTACAGGCTCCGGCGCATTGTTAACGCATTTATAGCGTAATACATAGTCTTTAGGTGTTGTCATTATCATGCGGCTTTCCTGCACCGACATACCAGGCCGTGCTATGGGCATCCAGTCGTTAAATTCCGTAATACCGCTTATGTCGTCCTCCTCTTCAAATTCAACAGTAAAGGGGTAAACGCCATAATCAAGATTGCACTCTTTATACCTTGTGTCAGTCATCAATGTTTCTTCATCACTACTGCTGTGATCTGCCATGTCTTTTTTCTTTACACGTTTTATCTCCTTCCCGTCTGCATTGTATAAAATACAGGTAACGTTATTAAGGCTTATAAATTTGTTATAGTAAGTTACATAGTCGGCTAAAGATGCGCCGGACTCATTAAAAATAGTGTACACTACATGCTCGCGCTCTAAAGCCCGCCCGGGAGATTTTAACTCGTAAGTTATTTCCTGCAACCGCACTACCACGCGTGCATTTTTCTTTAGCGAATCGGGTATGGCGGAAACAGGGTATTGAGCAATAGCTGAACATGCAAAAGAAGTTAAAACTACAGCTAATATAATATTACGGAACATAATCAGTAAGTGTTATATCTTTTTAAATACAATTTGTTCTGCCTGCTTTTTAACAATGTAGCCAAAAAAATCTCGCAGGGTTTGGTAATCGTCCGGTTCAAATGTGGCTTTGTTAAGTACCACCCTGCAGCGTAATTGTACTTTGCCGCCACCCTGGGCTATAATATATTCAAACATGCCTTCGTCTTCATTCAGCTTTACGCGTGCTGATTTTGGCAGTTCCTCTACCTTGTAGCCCTGGGGTATGTCCATGTTAAGAATATATGTTTCATCACTGCAGTAAGGCATTTCTACCGGGTACATGCGCTCTGCTGACTTAAATGGATTTTCTTTGTAAGCCTCACCAAGCAAGGGGCTGAAATATATCATCTCTTCATCATTGGGTTTAATGGTAAAGTTATACTTTACTGTTACGGGCTCATCTGGTATTGTAAGGGAGTCTATTTCCTCATTGCTTAATTCTGTTTCAAAGGCAAAGCTTTTTTTCTCGTTTTTAAAAAAGTCTTCCTTCGATTGTTTTTTCATTTTGTACCTGAAGTAGTAGCCTTCCTGTTCTCCTAACTTGCTTGTAAAAGTTCCGGATAAGCCTTTTGCATTGTCATCATTCATTATGAATACGGCGGTTACTTTTGAATCTTTAAGCGAGTCTGCAGAAAGCGGTATTAAATAAGGCAAATCAGCGATAAGGCGTGCAGAGCCATTATATAATTCTTCTGACAGCTTGCCAAAGCCAACTGTTTTACCTGTGGCATCAAGCAGGTATTGCCTGCCATTTATATTAACCACACATATTACATAGTTGTACTGGCTTATTATAGGGTATGCTTCGCTTGCCTTGCCATTACCGCGGGTGCTTAAAAGAGCAGGGTGTGCATTAAACCCCATGTTTGAAAGGCCTGCCAGCAACAGTAGGTTTATATCGGCTACATTGCCGCTTTTATCCTGGAAAGTTTTTTTAAGCGCTTTGGTTAAAAAATCCCCATCATCACTTGTAGCGTTAAAATTGTCGCGCACATAATTATACCATTTCTCAGCCTTGGCAAGGCTGTCTTGTGCACCTGCAGTAATATTTTTTAAATCATCGTTCAACCAGCCATTACCGGCCTTAATAGGCACCCCAAAGCTTTCGTCTTTCATCAGCCTGTCAACAAACTGGTTCCAGTTGCCCATGTAATCTATTACCTGTGTGGGGTATATTATCCTGCGCAACTGGAATTTAATGCCTGAGCGATAATTATCAAGAGAGGTGACGAAAGCTTCTTCTTTAAGCGGTGGTACATTTTCCTGTATCCAGTGGCCGGTAAGCGTGTTTGAAGGCAGGGTACCCACTTCGGCCGCCTCTGTAGCGCCGCCGGGTATCAAAATGTTATATGTTTCTTTTGAAAACGATGTGGTGTCCAGTGTATAAGGGTGAAACCCTTTTTTGGTAAGTACAAAGTCCAGTATGTCACTTGGAAACGTTACCTGGTACTCGCTCCACAAGCGCGGCAGGTAACCCTGGAAATCCCAGGAAGGAAGGTCTTGAGGGTATGGTGAAAGAAGTGTGTACTTATATTCAATGATAGATCCCTCTTTAATGCTGGGAAAAGTAAACTTTCGTACAATGTGATTTTTGTCGTATTTGTCTTTAAATATGGAGCCTTTATCTAATTTGGTAACTACTACTTTGCCGTTCTCAATATTGTACGTTGCTGCTTCAAGGTTTTCAAGGCGCTCCTCACCGCTGCTGGTACCGTCTGTGTACAGCAAAATTTGCACGGTGGCCTCATCAAACCCGTTTTTATTCATCAGCCTTATGCGTTTAATGTGGTTAAAGGCTATAGAAAAGCCGCCATTGCTGTTGCCTTCAAATTTTGCATTGCCAATGTCGTCAAGCACAACGGCGTTTGCATTGCTGTCAATACTGTAAACAGTGGGCTGAAAGTCTTCAGGCTTAACATCACCAAACTTTATTTTTGCATTGTCGTGCTTTTGAGCAACACTTTTAAGGGAGACAGTAATAAAAAAAAGAAGGGTCAAAAAACGAAAATTACGCATTGTTTTTTAGGTTTAGTGTAGAGCAATAATACAATAGATACTAAATTACAAAAAATTTTTTATCGAAATTTAATAGTTGAACACAACAGCATCAAATACAAGTATAATAAAATCAATCGCTTCTGAATTGGGATTTGATTTTTGCGGCATTGCCCGCGCAGCGAAATTAGACGATGATGCGCGAAGGCTTGAGGCATGGCTTAATGCTGGTATGCATGGCAGCATGCACTATATGGAGAAATATTTTGATATGCGGGTTGACCCAACGCTGTTAGTGCCGGGGGCAAAATCAGTTATTACTTTATTGCTCAATTATTTTCCCGCGCAGCAGCAACAGTCTGGCGTGCCCCATATTTCAAAATATGCATACGGTAATGATTACCATGAGATAATTAAGGCAAAGCTCAATGTTTTTACAGCCCGCCTGCGGGAATGCGTGGGTGAAATTAACGGGCGTGGGTTTATTGATTCTGCGCCTGTGCTGGAACGAAGCTGGGCGCAAAAAAGCGGGCTTGGATGGGTTGGCAAAAATGGAAATCTTATAAATAAAAAGCAGGGTTCCTTTTTTTTTATAGCTACACTGATTATTGATCTTGTACTTGATTATGATGACGCTTTCGCCCGGGATTACTGCGGAAGCTGCACAAGGTGTATAGATGCCTGCCCTACTGGGGCAATTTTACCCGGTAAAGTAGTGGATGGAAGCCGTTGTATAAGCTATTTTACCATTGAGCTTAAAGAAATGACGATACCCGGCGAGATGCAGGGAAGGTTTGACAACTGGATGTTTGGCTGTGATGTATGCCAGGATGTATGCCCGTGGAACAGGTTTAGCAAACCTGCGCGGGAAGCAGGATTTACCCCGATACCGGAAATACTTAACCTTAGCGCCGGGGAATGGGCTGCCATGAGCGAAGAGGCTTTTAGGAAAGTATTTAAAAACTCGCCGCTTAAACGCAGTAAGTATAAGGGAATTATGCGTAACCTGCATTTTATACAACAGGGCGTTGTTAACACAACTGCCGATGTTAGTGACACTAATTGTTAATGCGTTTAGGTACTGTTGTTTATTTTTGCCCATGACTTTAATTGAACGTGACAGGAAATATATTTGGCACCCTTTTACACAGCAAAAAAACATGGCCAGCCCGCTGGCTATTGTTAAAGCAAAAGACACTTTATTATTTGACGAAAACGGCAACCGCTATATTGATGCCATAAGCAGCTGGTGGGTAACGCTGCACGGCCACGGAAATACATATATAGCTGAAACAATATTCAAACAGGCACAACTGCTTGAACAGGTAATATTTGCCGGGTTTACACACCAGCCTGCCGTAGAACTTGCCGAACGCCTGCTGCCTTTGCTACCGGGTGATTTTGATAAAATATTTTATAGCGATAATGGCTCCACTTCCACCGAGGTTGCACTTAAAATGAGCATACAATACTGGTGGAATAAAGGTGAAAAACAGCGCACTAAAATACTGGCATTTACCAACGCTTACCATGGGGATACTTTTGGCGCCATGAGCGTGAGCGACCGCAGCGTATTTACCATGGCCTTTCACGGCCTGTTGTTTGAAGTGATTTTTATTGATGTACCCACTGATGAAAATATTGATAAGACATTGGCAATTGTAAATAAACACGCCGTTGAAACTGCCGCATTTATTTATGAGCCGCTGGTGCAGGGGGCCGGGGGCATGAAAATGTACAGCGCCGGGTTGATGGATGAACTGCTGCGTACTGTGAAAAAGCATGGCATACTTTGTATTGCCGATGAAGTGATGACGGGCTTTGGGCGCACCGGTAAACTGTTTGCGGGTGAATACCTGAACGAAAAGGCTGATATTATGTGTATGAGCAAAGGCCTAACCGGCGGCACTATGGCGCTGGGCGCAACAGCATGTACAGCCAGGATATATGAGGCTTATCTTGACGATGATAAGTATAAAACTTTTTTTCACGGGCATTCCTTTACTGCCAATCCAATAGCCTGCAGTGCTGCCCTGGCAAGCCTGCAGCTTTTACAACAGCCGCAAACCAAAGAGGCCTTTGAATATATAAGCCGCCGGAATAAACTGTTTGCTGAAAAACTTACCGCCCGGCGCACTATTAAAAACGTACGTACGCTTGGCACAATACTGGCCTTTGAGATAGCCCGCGGTAAAGACGAATACCTTAACAGCATAAGCCAGGTTTTTACCGGGAAAATTCTTAGCCTTGGCGTATATGTTAGGCCGTTGGGCAATACGGTATATATTATGCCGCCTTATTGTATTACTGCCGGCGAGCTAAAAACTACTTACGCGGCGCTTGAAGAAACTATTGACTACTGCTGTAGTTAATGCTCAGCCGCTTTTTTAAGATTAGCAAGATTTTGCTCAATAGCGCTGCCTATTATCTTATCGTTCATAACAGCGGCAAGCTTTGCCCACGGGTACCATGGCAGGTGCTGCTGGTACTCCCACTGCACACTGCAGCCTGCGCTTTCAGGGTTCACGGTAATGGTAGTGCTTTGTGTTGAGCCGCCCTGCTTCCATTCATAATGCCAGCTATTGTTTGTTTTGCTGGTAAGCGTCATTATTGTATTGCCAAACTGCGCATGGGTGCTGTCTTTCTCAAATACTTTCAGCTCCCCTGTTTTTGCGCCTTCCATCCAGTCATTCCACTTACTGTAATCGTTTATATACGTCTTTACTGTGTCTGCCGGGCTGTTAATGACGATAGAGCGCGCCACCAGTATATCCGACGGAAAAAGGCTGCCGATAATGGTGAACAGCAGGAAGAATACTACAATACTTATTAAGCCCAGTTTAAACAACCTCATATACTTGCTTTATTACTACTCCCACTTAAATACTTTTATAGCAATGGCGTACAGTATTACACCCCATATTAACAGGCCGCCAACATCCTTCCAGGTGCTGAATATAGTAGCGCCTTCAAACGAAATTTTACGCATGGCGTTGTTAAAATGCGTAAGCGGCAGCATATTGCAGAAAGTTTGCATCCATTTGGGAAAAGCCGTTACCGGGAAAAATGTACCTGCCAGCAACAATTGCGGCAGGGTAAAAAAGTTGGAGAAGATGGGTATAACATTCTCATTTTTTGCCACGTTGCTAACAATAAAGCCAAAGCCCATAAACACCAGCAGACCTATAACGCTTA
>DASZUX010000038.1:0-6028 GCA_035547455.1 Chitinophagaceae bacterium | reverse complement strand
TTAGCCTGTCCACCAATCCTCCTTCTACCAACCGCGACTGGTCAAGCAGCATACAACTTATCAATGGCAATAAAACAATTGAAACAGAAGTGGAAGTAAAGCTTGCCGACACAGGTTATATAAAGCTTTACAGGCTGCAGTTGCTGGCAGGCGGCAACCTGCCTTATAGTGATTCGCTGAGCGGTGTTATAATAAATACCGCTTATCTGCGCGCAGCAGGGCTGCAAAGCCCGCAGCAGGCTATAGGTAAACCTGTTGTGTGGCTTGGTAAAAGAATACCAATAGTGGGCGTGGTGGCAGATTTTCATCAAAAGTCATTACATGAAACTATCAAACCATTAATCATTGCCAACTGGACCTCGGACTTAGGCACTTTTAATATTGCCCTGCAGCCCCAAAATGCAGCCGGCACAGTGTGGCAAAATGCCCTGGCCAAAATAGAAGAAGCCTATAAGCAGGTGTACCCTGCCGCCGGTGATTTTACTTACAGCTTTGTTGACGACACCGTTGCGGCTTATTATACCACCGAACAAAATACATCGCAGCTTTTAATGTGGGCAACTGGCATAACCATGGCAATAAGCAGCCTTGGGCTGCTGGCGTTGGTAATATATACTACCAGCCAGCGAACTAAAGAAATAGGTATAAGAAAAATAGTTGGCGCTACGGTCATGCAAATCATAACCCTGCTTTGCAAAGATTTTTTAAAACCTGTGGCGTTGGCCTTTGTTATTGCCATACCCGTTACCTGGTGGGGCGCCCATAAATGGCTGGAAAATTTTGCTTACACGGCCACCATGCCGTGGTGGTTATTTGCTGCAGGCGGCCTGGCAATGCTTGCAATAGCCTTTTTAGTAATGTTTGCGAGAACATACAGGGCTGCTATGGCCAACCCGGCGGAAAGTTTAAGAACAGAATAAACATGGTGTTACAAGCCCTGCCCCGGAAATCCTTTTTCCCGGTCTGCTCAAAATAAATCAACCGTACTGTAACATTTTTATTCCTGCGCCGTATGCATGAGAAACATGCCTCCTCATGCTCAGGAATTACATAAAAACCGCGCTGCGCAACCTGTGGAAAAACAAAGGCTTTTCTGCAATTAATATCATTGGCCTTGCCACGGGTGTAGCCACCTGCCTTGTTATTTTACTGTTTGTGCTTGACGAACTTGGTTACGACAAATACAACGAAAAGGCAGACAGGATATACCGCATAAACGAGGAGATAAAATTTGGCGATAACCATTACAATGGTGCAGAAACACCTACCGCCATGGGGCAAACATTTAAAAAAGACTTCCCCCAGGTAGAGGCTTATACAAGAATGATTGACCGCGGTGGACTTACTGTTAAACGCGACGGCATAAAATTTACTGAAAACAAAGTAATATATGCTGACTCAACCCTTTTTGACGTTTTTACCCTGCCTATGGTTGACGGCGACCCCAAAACAGCGCTGGTAAACCCCAACTCGCTGGTAATTACCGAAACAACCGCAAAAAAATATTTTAATACCACCAGGGCAACCGGCAAAACCATTAATGCCAACGATAAGGCATTTAAAGTAACTGGTGTTATTAAAGACATGCCGGCGCAATCGCATTTTCACTTTGATTTTTTCGTATCACTGTCAAGCATTAACGACAGCCAGGTAGATAACTGGCTTGCCAACAACTATCATACCTATATAGTTATACGGCCGGGCACTGATATTAACCGGCTTTCTGCGGAGTTTAATAAAACATTCGAATCGTACGCAGCGCCGGTGCTTAAACAGGCTATTAACCTTAACCTGGACGATTTTAAAAGAGGCGGCGGTTATGTGCGCTGTTATCTTACACCGCTCATGCAAATACATCTTCACTCTAATGTACAAGATGAAATTGAAGCTAACGGCAGCATACAGTATGTATATATTTTTTCAGCCATCGCCATTTTTATCCTGCTGATTGCCTGCGTAAATTTCATGAACCTTTCTACAGCACGCTCGTCTAACCGTGCCAAAGAAGTAGGGGTTAGAAAAGTACTTGGCTCCCTGCGAAAAAACCTGGTCAGCCAGTTCCTTACTGAATCGCTCCTTATAAGTGGCATCTCGTTTATACTCGCTATAGGGTTGTTGTTTTTGCTGGTGCCTTTTTTTAACCAGCTGGCCCAAAAAAACTTAAGCGCGCTGGCGGTATTTAGCCCTGTTATGTTGTTATCAGTTTTACTACTTATGTTAATTACCGGGCTGCTGGCAGGCAGTTACCCCGCTTTCTTCCTATCCTCTTTTCAGCCTATTGTTGTACTTAAAGGCAAAATGGCTGCGGGTTTTAAAGGCTCGTTGCTGCGTAACGCCCTGGTAGTATTCCAGTTTTTTATTTCCATACTTTTAATGGTTGGCACCGCTGTAATATTCAACCAGCTTAACTATATGCGCCATAAAGATGTTGGTTTTGCCAAAGACCATGTATTGGTTATTAAAAATACTTTTGCCCTTGGCGGCCAGGCACAGGCATTTAAAAAAGAATTGATGCAGTTACCGGGTATTAAAAGCACCACTTACACCGGCTTTATGCCAGTAAACGGCTGGCGGAATAATGACGCTTTGTTTCCCACCACGGATTTTGATATAAAGAAAGCAATATCTGCCCAGCAATGGGAGGTGGATGACGATTACATAACTACCCTGCAAATGAAAATGAAGCTTGGGCGTAATTTCTCAAAAAATTTCCCTTCAGATTCTAATGCAGTAATAATTAATGAGGCAGCGGCGGCCTTCCTGGGCACGCGTAGCCCGCTGGGCTCGAAACTGTACCGCATTGACGATATAAAAACCAAAAAAATAAACACCTATAACATTATAGGAGTAATCAAAAATTTCAATTTCAATACACTGAGAGAAGAAGTTACGCCATTGGCTTTGTACCTGCGCCCCAATACAGCCAGCCTTGCAGTGCGGATGCAAACGGAAGACGTTGCCGGTTTACTTGCGCAAATAAACAACAAATGGAAGGTAATGGTGCCTGCCGAGGCCATCAATTATTCATTTATGGACGAAGACTTCAACAAGCAATACGAGGCGGAAGAACGCACCGGAGTAATATCTGTAACCTTCTCTGTACTTGCCATTCTTATTGCCTGTCTTGGCCTGTTTGGGCTTATTACCTACGCGGCTGAGCAACGCATAAAAGAAATAGGGATACGAAAAGTGCTGGGCGCTAATATTACAAGCATTATTACAATGCTCTCTGCTGATTTTGTTAAACTGGTAACTATTTCCTTTGTAATTGCAGTACCGGTGGCATGGTTTGCCATGAACCAATGGCTGCAGGGTTTTGCCTACCGTATAAGCATACCCTGGTGGCTTTTTGCATCGGCCGGTTTATTAGCCTTATTTATTGCACTGGCAACGGTAAGTTTCCAGGCAATTAAAGCAGCGCTGGCAAACCCGGTAAAAAGCCTGCGCACGGAATAATTAAACCAAAATAAGCAGTGGCGGTTATTTCTTTAAAAACTTTTGCCGTTCATATAAAACAGGCAACGAATTACGTAACACTTCGTACATTTAAGTAGCCTTACATTAAAATCATCGGCCATGCTCAAAAACCTGCTGCTCGCTGCTATGCGCAACCTGAAAAAAAGTAAGTTTTTTACACTTTTAAATATACTCGGCCTTGCTGTTGGTATGGCTGTGTTTATGCTTATTGTACAATATGTAACATTTGAACGCAGCTACGAGGATTTTATACCCAATGCCAATAATATTTACAGGGTCGGGCTGCAAAGTTTCCGTAATAACGAAATGATTTTAAACGGCGCTGAAAACTATCCAGCCGTTGGCCCGGCCATGCTGCACGACATACCCGGTGTAGCAGCTTATGCACGGCTATATAATATGGGATATAAAAATAATGTTGTTATTACCAATGAAAATGCCCGCCCGCAGCCAATATCCTTTAAGCAGGAAAGATTTCTATATGCTGATTCTGCCTTTCTGCCTATGATGGGTTATAACATGGTGGAAGGCAATGCTGTAAATGCCCTTTCGCAACCTAATACGTGTGTTATCTCAGAGAAATATGCCAGGATGTATTTTGGCAATGAAGACCCTATTGGCAAAACACTGCACATGCGTGATGACGATTTTAATGATGAAACAGCAAAAGTTACTGCAGTGTTTAAAGAAGTGCCTGCCAATACACACCTGAAATTTGATGTATTGTATTCGTATAAAACTTTGTTTACGCGCGGCAGCTTTGGTATAGACCGGTATGACCAAAGCTGGAGCCGGGCTGACATGTACACGTTTGTACAATTACAGCCCGCCACTGATGCAAAAACGGTGGAGTCTAAATTGCCTGCTATTATCACCAAATACAAACCGCAGCTTGTACAGGCGCATGAAAGCGAGAAACTTTTCCTGCAGCCGCTAAAAAGTATTCACCTCCATTCAGACCTGGCAGAAGAGCCCGAAACCAACGGCAACGTAACATTGGTATTCTTTATAAATCTAATAGGCATATTCGTACTGGTTATTGCATGGATTAACTATATCAACCTTGCTACAGCAAGGGCTGTTGGGCGCGCTAAGGAGGTGGGCGTACGCAAAGTGATAGGCGCAGTTAAACACCAGCTTATTATACAGTTTCTTACTGAATCGGCAGTGGTAAACTTTTTTGCATTGTTGCTGGCTTATGGCATTGCGTTGCTCGCGCTCAAAAGTTTTAATACTATCTCGGGGCTTTCCCTGGCTGTATCATATTTTATACAACCATGGTTTATTGCCCTGGTGGCGTCGTTATGGCTGGCAGGGTCGTTATTGTCTGGTTTTTACCCGGCATGGGTGTTATCGTCCTTTAAACCTGTGGTAGTATTAAAAGGAAAATTAAAAAGCAGCAGTGGCGGGGTGCTGTTACGCAAGGGGCTTGTTGTTACACAGTTCATTGCATCTGTAGCGCTTATAGCGGGTACATTTACAGTGTACAAGCAATTGAATTTTATGACAAGCCGTAACCTTGGCATGAATATTAACCAGGTGCTGGTAATGAACAGGCCGGGCAATGCAGTAAACAATATGAACCGCAAAAACTTCAACCGCAGTTTATACTTCGGTGTGCTGGACGCATTTCGTAACGAGTTGAAAAGAACATCGGATATACAATTTGTTTCTTCTGTTTTAACCGTTCCCGGTAAACAACGTGAATATAAAACAACCGTCAGGCGTTATGGTGCAAATAGCAATGATTCCATTATTGCCCGTATAAACAGCATGGACTATGATTTTATGGATGTTTTCAGGATGAATCTCGTTGCCGGGCGCAATTTTTCAAAAGATTTTCCTAAAGATGCCGACACGTCAGTTATTGTAACAGAAACAGCAGCACAATTGCTTGGCTTTAAAAGGCCGCAGGATGCGATAGGCCAAACAGTGGCAATACCAGAGTTTGGAAACTTCAAACCCATTATTGTTGGAGTGGTGAATGATTATCACCAGGTGTCATTTAAAAAAGCGCTTGAGCCTTCTGTTTTCCTGTTTGACCAGTATGGAGGCGAGTATTATGCGTTGCGGGTGAACACCAATAATCTTCCTCTAACAATACAGCACGTAAAAGATGCATGGGTAAAAACATTTCCGGGCAACCCGTTTGATTATTTCTTTTTAGATGATTATTTTAATAAGCAATATGTAAATGAAGAACGTTTTGGCAAGCTGTTCAGCACTTTCTCTGTGCTTGCAATCATATTAAGCTGTTTAGGTTTGTTTGGCCTTTCGGCATACACCGCAACACAACGTGTAAAGGAAATAGGTATACGCAAAGTGCTGGGCGCATCAGTAACGGGTATTGCGGCCATGCTTTCAAAAGATTTTTTAAAGCTGGTAATTATATCTGCTGTTATTGCCACTCCTGTTGTTTGGCTGGTAATGCACAAATGGCTGCAAAGCTTTGCTTACCGTACAGCCATTAGCTGGTGGATATTTCCGCTGGCGGGCATTATGTCGTTGTTTATCGCGCTTGTTACTGTAAGCTACCAGGCTGTAAAAGCAG
>DASZUX010000037.1:0-8167 GCA_035547455.1 Chitinophagaceae bacterium | reverse complement strand
AGCAAAACAGTTACTTGAGATATCGCCAGACCCCATAACAGATATTTGCTATAGCGTAGGTTATGGTGATGTTACCTCTTTCGCAAAGCTTTTCAAGCAATTTTACAGCACAACACCGGAAAAATACCGCCTGCAACACCGCAAAAAGTCAATTTTCGCCTGCTGATTATTCTTTTTGGGCTTCATCTTGCCATATATAAAATCAACACTTATGTTTACAAAACCAGCCCTGCTTTTAACTGCTGCTACCACTTTTTTATACATCGTTGCGCAGGCGCAAATCACAAATTCTTTTCCTGCAGCAGACTCTCTTTTTACCCAACAAAACTGGGCCGCAGCTAAAAGCATTTACACACAGTTGCTGTCCGACACATCTCAAAACAGCATAGAATGGAACAGGCTGGGATATTGTGAATTCAAGTTAGGTAATTACGATGCTGCACTTAATGCTTTAAATAAATCCGCAGCTACCAACCCGCCGGCCGGCTTACTTGCCACATTATATTCACGGCTTGCAATGGTTAACGCCATTAAAAATAACAAGCAGGCAGTAACGGCAAACCTGGAGAAAGCCATTAAAGCCGGTTATTTTAATTTTATTGATCTTGATACCATGAAGGCCTACGAAAATATAAGACAGGATGAGGACTTTAAAACCCTGCGCGACAAAGTTTATTTTACTGCGTACCCTTGTATGGCCGACACACTGCGGCGGCAATTTGATTTTTGGGTGGGCGAATGGGATGCTTATGTTACCGGCACACATTTTTTAGCAGGCCACAGCATTATACAGGTTGCATCAGGCGGGTGTATGATTTTGGAAAACTGGACGGCAGCGAATGTACCTTACACCGGTAAGAGCATGAATTTTATTGATGCCGCCACACACAAATGGCAGCAGGTATGGGTAGGGGCAGAGGGCGGTCCGCAACATGTATTCATCAATGGCGGATACCGCGACAGCGCCATGCGTTTTGAGTTTGAGCAAACAAATGCCCAGGGCAAAAAACTGAAGGGAAGGTTTATATTTTTTAACCAGGGCCCCAACCAGGTGCGCCAGCTTAACGAAACATCCGGCGATGATGGCAAAACCTGGACTACAGTATATGACTTTACTTACATACGCAAAAAATAACAATCAATAAGTTGTTTTAAGGTTTAGAAGTTTCATGTGTGCAAAGGGCATTGTTTTCAGTAATGCCCTTTTTTTGTTTCAAAACACACGTTATGTATAAATAAAAGCTTCTGCATTACCGGCGGGGGTATTACAAAAGGATAAATATCATTCACCCCCATACTGCGGTTAAGGCTGTTCATGGCATAAGTAAGCGGCAGCCACTGGCTGATTATCTTCCCGAAACCCGGTTCATTATAAGGATCGTTAATCATTTCAACGGTCATGCTTGTGGTTGTGTCCGGCAGTGGTTTTACCTGCAAGCCAAAATAATAGGCAGTCTCAAGCGTATCCATAATATGCAGGTAGTGTGCCCATGTTTCCGCCCAGTCCTCCCATGGATGGCTGCTGGCATAAGCGCTAATGTAATTATGCATCCATCCCGGCGGTGCGCCATTCACATAATGTCGTTTCAATGCTTCACCATAATCTTTAGTGTAATCGCCAAACAAGGTTATAAATGGCACAGCATAAGGCGTGTGTTCAACAAGGCGGTTCCAGTAATAATGCCCAACCTCGTGTCTTAAATGGCCTGATACGGTACGGTAAGCCTCATGCATATTTTTACGTTCCATTTCGCGTTTTATATCGTCGGCCTCAGCAATATTAATTGTTACCAGCCCATTGTCATGGCCTGTAAATATTTTCTTATCTTTTTCATCGGCTACAAAATCAAAGCATAGCCCTTTTTTAATATCCTGCTTTTTACTTACCAGTGGCAAATGCATACGCAACAGGCTGTACACCAACCTGTGTTTTGCCGCCTCAATAGTGCGCCAGTATTCCCTGTATTGTGGCTCCTGCAGGTTGGGTATAGTGCGGTTTAAATCACATGCCGCACAAAAGTCACAAAGCCCGCCGGCGGGCACAAGCCAGTTACACACCCCAAACCGGTAGTTAAAGCAATAACTATATGCTGTGCCATTATGTACAAAAGCATCATCATTTGGCGCTGATAAGGCATACAGGTTTCCACCATTTGCATAAAGGCCTGTATGGTAACCACAGTGGGCGCACCATGTATTTTCAAAGTACAGCACTTGCCCGCAATTAGTACATACAAAAAGTTTCATTCCCGGTAATTAAAAGTTTATACAGTTAAAGTGCAACCAAGTTTTACAGCCGGTATAACTAAAGTTAATTAACATACATTATGCCTGTTTTTAAGCACAACTATTAATTTTTATTTCTGCTATTAATCCATAACTTTCAGCGTATGCAGCAGAAACAAGACGGCGGCCACAACCGCAAGCAGTTCCAGGTTGACAGGGTGGCATTTTTCAGCGATGCTGTTATAGCTATTGCCATTACATTACTGGTACTGGAAATTAAAATACCGCCTATTGACAAAAATGCCACCTTTAGCGAAATAGTTTCAAAATATGGTGAATCATTTTTCCTTCATGGCCTGGCATTGCTGATTTGTTTTATCTCCATCGGCAACTTATGGATAAAACACCACGACCTGTACGAGCACATTGTTAACTACAGCAAAGCGCTTATTAAAAGTAATCTTTACTTCCTGTTGTCTATTGTATTGTTGCCGGTAAGCATTTCCTTCCTTTTTGGGGAAGAAAGCCCCATGTGGTTAAAACTATTTACTTATTTTATAAATCTTGCTCTTTGCAATTTTACTTATTTCTGCATGCTGAGGGTAGTATATCACAGTAAACATAATTTCTCCGCACTGCGAGACGTAGCGCTGATAAAAAAAAGCAAGATAAGTACGCTGCTGGCCACCCTGGCATTTGCAAGTGCAGCAGTGCTTGCCATGTTTAAGTTTGAATGGTTTTATGCGCCTTTTTTTGTTTTTCCTGCAGCGCGCGTTGCAGCACGCATCATAAAATCACGGGGAAAGAAAAGCGATACAGCCGCAGCATAAGAAAGCAAACTAAACAACCCGCCGCCCGGTGTATGCAAATAATAAATTACTTATTATAATGAAACTGGTTATCACCTTATTTACAGTTTTCTTATATACAGCAACCCGTGCACAGGTTGCTGATGAAAGAACTATTTCTTTTGATGACGGCTGGAAATTTTTAAGGGCGGATGATTCAACAGCTTTTATGCAGGATTACAGTGACAATAACTGGCGCGCTGTTGACCTGCCGCATGACTGGAGCATAGAAGATTTGCCCAATCAAAATACAGACAGTGTTCGCGGACCTTTTTTAAAATCGTCCGTGGGCGGGCAATCAACAGGTTATGTTGCAGGTGGTGTGGGCTGGTATCGTAAAACATTTACACTTCCCGCAGCAGCCAGGCATAAACTCGTGTCTGTTTATTTTGACGGGGTGTACATGAATTCTGATGTATGGATAAACGGGCACCACCTGGGCAATCATCCTTATGGATACACCCCTTTTTATTATGATTTAACACCATGGCTCTCACCACGCGGTAACAATGTAATTGCAGTAAGGGTTGCCAACATTGGCCGCAACAGCCGGTGGTACAGTGGCAGTGGTATCTACAGGCATGTTCGGTTAACTTTTACTGCACCCGTGCACATTGCACAATGGGGTGTACAAGTAAGCGCAGCTTCTGCATCTGCTGAAAGGGCATCGCTCAAAGTGCAAACAACCCTGGTTAACAGGTCTGGCGGAGAGGGAGAATTTGGTTTAAAGGTAAACCTGTTCTCACCATCTGGTAAACATATAGCTACCGTACAAAGTAGTACCCACATTGACGAAGGAAGTAATACAACCGTAACGCAACACCTGGCAGTAACAGCGCCCTTATTATGGTCGCCGGAAAAACCTCGGCTGTATATGCTTAAAGTGTACCTGCTGGACGGCAGCAAAAAAATTGACAGTATTACTATAAAAACGGGCATCCGCTCCATAGCTTTTACCACGGGCGGTTTTATGCTAAATGGTAAAAGAACCATATTAAAAGGCGGCTGTGTACACCATGATAACGGCCCGCTGGGAGCTGCTGCTTTTGACGATGCAGAGGTAAGGAAGCTGCAAATATTAAAAGCCAGCGGCTATAATGCAATACGTACCAGTCATAACCCGCCGTCACAATCTTTTCTCAATATATGCGACAGCCTTGGCTTAATGGTAATAGATGAATTTTTTGACGAATGGGAGGAGCCAAAACTGTTTACCGACTCATTTGCCTACCATCATTTTTTTAAGAAATGGTGGAAGAATGATGTGGACGCTGCCATGCTGCGCGACAGGAATCACCCGTCTGTAATACTATGGAGCATTGGTAACGAGATTCATGAACGGGCAGATAGCAACGGCATAAGGATAGCTAAAATGCTGGTTGATGAAGTGCATCGCATGGACAGCAGCCGCCCCGTTACAGAGGCTGTTTGTTATTTCTGGGATCATGAAGGGAGGCCATGGGACTCAACCCGCTTTGCTTTTGCCCCGCTTGATGTTGCCGGTTATAATTACGAGTGGTATGAATATGAAAGTGACCATAAAAAATACCCTGGCCGTATTATGGCAGGCACAGAATCGTACCCCATGGAAATGCTGGAAAATTTTACTGTGAGCGAAAAGCTGCCGTATGTTACAGGCGATTTTATTTGGACGGCCATGGACTATATAGGAGAAACAGGTATAGGCCACAGCAAACTGCAGCCTGCAAGTGAACTTAATGACAATACTATGCTTAACCCATGGCCATGGTATAACGCATGGTGCGGCGATATTGACATTACAGGTTTTAAAAAGCCTCAATCGTATTACCGCGACATTGTATGGCGTTTAAAACCGGTTGAGATGCTGGTACATGCACCTGTACCTGCAGGCATGAAAGAGAAGGTAAGCGGCTGGGGCTGGCCCGATGAAGCACATAGCTGGACATGGCCCGGCCAGGAAGGGAAACTAATGCAGGTAAGGGTATTTTCAAGAAGTCCGCTGGTAAGGCTTGAACTGAATGGCAAAATAATGGGAGAAAAGAAAATACCGGCAGATAGCATTGCTGCGGTGTTTGAAATACCTTATATGCCCGGGATATTAAAAGCCATAGCCATTGAAAACGGCAAACCTGCAGGCACTGTAACACTTACCACCACTGGCAAGGCTGCCAGCCTGCACTTAAGTACCGCCAGCAAAAAAATTAAAGCAGGCCGTAATAGCTTAAGCTACATAACGGTTGAAATACATGACAATAAGGGCCGCGTTGTAATGAATGATGACCACGCTGTTACGTTTACCCTTACAGGCCCCGGTGAAGTTGCAGGTGTTGGCAATGCCAACCCGGCAGACATGAGCAGTTTTAAACAGCCGGTTAAAACCACTTTTAAAGGGCGGTGTATTGTTATTATCCGCTCTAAAGGCATACCGGGCAAAATTACGCTGCAGGCTTCAGCCGCAGGGCTACCGGTAACGCACATATCAATTGAAGCAAAATAGCCATTATACAGGATTATTCAACGTTGGGACGCAACCATTTTTCAGCTTCTTCCAGGGTCCATCCTTTACGGCGGGCATAATCTTCTGCCTGGTCAGGCGATATTTTGCCTATACCAAAATACTGGCTTTGCGGGTGGCTGAAGTACCAGCCGCACACGCTTGCCGCGGGGTACATGGCCAAAGATTCTGTAAGCTGTATGCCCGTATTTTGGGTTGCCTGCAGCAAGTTAAACAGCTTGTATTTTTCCGTATGCTCAGGGCAGGCAGGATAACCAGGCGCGGGGCGTATACCGGCATATTGTTCTTTTATTAACTCCTCGTTACTCAAATGCTCGTTTTTTGCATAACCCCAAAATTCTTTTCGCACGCGTTTATGCAGCAATTCGGCAAACGCCTCTGCAAGCCTGTCCGCAAGGGCCTGCAGCATTATTTTATTATAATCATCGTGCTGCTGCTGAAAATACTGTATATAAGGCTCAATGCCTTTAATGGTAACAGCAAATGCGCCAATATGGTCAGCCGGGGTTGAAGTTATATTGGCAGGTTTAATAAAATCTGCAAGTGCAATGTTTGGTTGCCCGGCCGCTTTTTTTACCTGCTGCCGCAGGCTTTCAAGGTGAGTTTCTGTACCAATACCTTTTACAGTCACGGTTTCAGGGCCTGTACGGGCGGCTTCCCAAAAACCTATTACGCCTGATGCACTAAGCCATTTTTCATTGATTATCTTATCAAGTAAAGCATTGGCGTCGTTATAAAGTTTTGTTGCTTCCTTACCAATTACGGCATCTTCAAGCAACTGGGGAAAACGGCCTCCCAGTTCCCACGCAATAAAAAAGGGAGCCCAATCTATATAGGGCCTTATTTCTGCAAGGCTGTAATCTTCAAATACCTTTATGCCTGTAAAGGCCGGTGCAGGTGGCCTGTAATTTTCCCAGTCAATTTTTACTGCGTTAGCCTGCGCTTCTGCAAAGGAAATATATTGCTTTGCAGATTGCTTTTTGCCAAAATCTTCGCGTATCCGGTTATACTCTTTATTGATATTCTCAAGAAAACCTTTTTTTTGTTCCCTGCTGAGCAGTGAGCTTACTACTGTAACACTCCTGGAAGCATCCAGCACATGCACCACTCCATTTTCGTACCCGGGCGCTATTTTCACTGCGGTGTGTACACGGCTGGTAGTAGCCCCGCCAATAAGCAAAGGCATGTTCATCCCCCTGCGCTGCATTTCCCTGCCCACATGCACCATTTCGTCCAGCGATGGGGTAATAAGCCCGCTAAGGCCTATTATATCTGCATTTTCTTTAACAGCAGTATCTAATATTTTGTCAGTAGGCACCATTACGCCAAGGTCAACCACGTCATACCCATTACAGCCCAGCACCACACCTACAATGTTTTTACCAATATCGTGCACATCACCCTTTACTGTTGCCAGCAAAATTTTAGGCGCACCGCCGGCCTGTGCCTGCGGGTTTGCTTTCTTATCTTCTTCAATAAATGGTAAAAGATAAGCTACGCTCTTTTTCATTACGCGTGCACTTTTAACTACCTGCGGCAGAAACATTTTGCCAGCCCCAAACAAATCGCCTACTACGTTCATACCGGCCATCAGCGGGCCTTCAATTACTTCAAGTGGCTTATCAAACTGCAACCTTGCTTCTTCAGTGTCGGCATCAATATAATCGGTTATACCGTTTACAAGCGCATGTTTAAGTCTTTCTGCCACCGGTTGTAAACGCCATGCGTCGTCTTTCTTTTCCTCTTTACCCTTAGCCTTAACGGTTTCTGCAAAGGCAATCAGTTTTTCTGTAGCCTCGTTATTATCATTTCCCCTGTTTAGTATAACATCCTCGCACAAATTCCGCAGGGTTGGCTCAATTTCATCATACACTACAAGCTGCCCCGCATTTACAATGCCCATATCCATACCTGCCTTTATGGCATAATACAAAAACACGCTGTGCATAGCTTCTCTTACAGGCTCATTTCCCCTGAACGAAAAAGAAAGATTGCTTACACCACCGCTTATTTTAACCAGCGGGAATTTATTTTTTATATAACGCGTTGCTTCAATAAAATCAACCGCGTAGTTATTATGTTCTTCAAGTCCGGTGGCAATGGCAAAAATATTCAGGTCAAAAATTATATCCTGCGGTTCGTAACCCACTACCTTTGTAAGCACCCGGTAAGCCCGTTCGCATATTTCTATTTTGCGCTTATAGGTATCTGCCTGCCCTGCCTCATCAAATGCCATCACCACTACCGACGCACCATAGCTAAGGCAAATATTGGCCTGTTGTATAAACTTCTCCTCCCCTTCCTTCATTGAGATGGAGTTTACAATACATTTGCCCTGTACGCACTTTAAGCCTGCTTCAATTATCTCGAATTTGGAAGAATCAATCATCACCGGAATTTTAGCAATATCCGGCTCGCTTTGCAACAGGTTTAAATAAGTGGTCATGGCCTGCTTTCCATCCAGCAGGGCGTCATCCATATTAACGTCAAGCACCTGTGCACCGTTTTCAACCTGTTGCCGGGCAACACTCAATGCTTCCTCGTACCTGTTCTCTTTGATAAGGCGTGCAAATTTTTTGGAGCCTGTAACGTTGGT
>DASZUX010000036.1:0-3423 GCA_035547455.1 Chitinophagaceae bacterium | reverse complement strand
CCCTGGTGATCAAAACAAAAGTCTGCATTGTGGGAGCCGGACCCGCCGGAACTGTGGCTTCGCTTTTTCTTTCCAAATACGGTGTTGAGCACGTATTAACGGAGCGATCAGTCTTTCCGCGCGAAAAGGTGTGCGGCGAGTTTTATGATGGAAGATTACGGCGGGTATTTGACAAACTTGACCCGGCGCTTTTGGATGAAATGCGGGAGGCCGGGGTGATACAGGATATCAACCGCTATTCATTTTACAATACCCGTATGAATGAATTGCACGTGCCTTCAAAACCCAACGCACGTATTAGCACTAACCGCCCGAAGTTTGATATGTTTTTGCTGCAAAAGGCACTGCAGAGCCCTTTTGTAAGACATTTTGACAATGCGAACATAAGATCGGCTGCTGTAGCAAAAGAAGGTGTTGTGCTAAAAGATATGCCGGGCAAACTTAACATCCAGGCTCAATTAGCGCTAATTGCTACCGGCAATAACTCAAGCCTGCCGCAGCAGGTAGTTCCGGACAATACTTCGGGGGGGCATTTTATGCTGGCTGCCCGCGGTTATTACCGCAATCTTAATTTTGAGCAGAGCATTAAGTCAACGCACAATTTTATGGTAAAAGACCCGGTGCGTTGTTATATTTTTATAGCAGAACTGCCGGGCAACCTTGCAACGGTGGAACTTTTTGTGCTGCGGGATATTGCGGTTAAACATAAGGTGAGCCCCAAAGCATTACTGCTGCATTTGATTGAAAAGCACCCTGCATTAAAAAAAATATTTGCCGGCGCCGGGCTTGAAGGTAATATACGAGGGATTTCCATTCCCTATACATCATCCCGGCAACGCATTTCAGCTGAGCGTGTAATGTTATGCGGATCGTGCGGTTATAACATTAATCCCTTAACAGGCCTTGGTGTGGGACATGCGGTTTTTACTGCCATGCACGCCGCGGCACAATGCGTAAAAAGCCTTGATACGCACGATTTTTCAGCAAAGGCATTACAGGCGTATGATCAACTTATTTATAAGAGCCTGAAGTTTGATAACCGCCTTGGAAAAATGGCTGATTTTGGGGTAAAAAACCTGCATACTGCCGTAAATACCCTGTTTAACATAGTGGCAGCCAGCCCCTTTCTGAAAAAAAGTGTGGGTAAAATAATCAACAAGTTATAATAGTACGGGGAGCGGTGTTTAAAATAATAATCCAGGACATACATCAACGTTAGGCACAGTTGGGTACCGGTAATCATTTATTTTATGCAAATAAGTGCGGGCAACGGCCCGTTTTTTTGATTTTTTTGCGGATTTTTGTATAAGATTGCTAACTACAAATCAATATTTTATGTTAATCAGGAAAACACTATTCTTTGCTTTTTTTATGTGCCTTGTTGCTGCCGCCTGTAAAAAAGATAATAATTCTCAAAGTGATGAAGCTATTCTTACATCGGGTAAATGGCAGATGAGCGATGCTTCCGTGATGCTGCCCGGGTCTCCCATATCGGTAGATGTATATGATTCAATCCCCACCTGTATAAGAGATAACTTTTACGTATTTGCACCTGGCGGAACTGCTACCATTGACGAAGGCGCAACAAAATGTGGTGATTCGGACCCTCAAACCACAACGGGCAGCTGGAAATTGCTGGAGAACAATACAAAACTGCAGGCGTTAGACCCACTTACCGGCGCCAGCGCTAACTTTACTTTGCTGGAAATAAACAGTAATGATATGAAAGTGCAGGACACGGCGACGTATGAAGGCTATACTGTAACAGCCACTGTAACGTTTAAGCATATTAACTAAACGCTAAATATTAATATCAATTGCATTGTCAGTTTTGCCATCAATCACCTGGTTGCCTTCCATTTGCAGTATGCTGCCTTTTGAATTATAAGTAAGTGTGTAAGATACTTCCAGCACATCTTTACCGCTTACTGCCGGTATGGTAATAGCCGGTTTAAACGCATTTTCAGACGACGGGAAGAGTTTTAGCGCCAGCGCCGGAAATGATTGCTGTAAAACTACCTCATTATTTTTGGCATTCAGCTTTTTTACTATTACGGTTAGCCCGGCAGTGGCGGCGTCATAAATTTTGGCAGTATAATTATTGCTTGTATATACCGCCATGCTAATGGTTTTATTTCCTGCATTTTCTGCAACCGCCGTATTACTGTAATGGTAAACAAACCAGGCAGTTATGGATGCTGCTGCAATGGCTGTTGCGATGAATATCTTTTTCATAACCTATTTTTATCAGGGATGGTAAATTTTTGATTCCGGGTGTAAAGCTACAATGGCGTGTACAGGCATATTGCACAAATGCTGCAAACCGGCTAAAAGGAGCGCCCAATAGCTGAAAAACTGCGTTTAGCGCCTGGTTTTAGCCTGTATTACACCGTACTGTCAGAAAACACTTACAAAACCGAGATGGATTTTAGACTGGCGGAAATCGAAACTGCCGTCATCCCTTTTTCCTTCCGCAAATGAGATGTTGAATACCCCTGTTTTTGTTTCAAACGCAAGACCAAAGCCAATGCCGATATAAGTGTGGGAAAATGAGGTAAGAATGGTTTGGTACCTGGCCCACCCGGCATCAGTAAAAGCAAACAGGTAGGAGTTCTGTCCCAGCAGGTAGTGATATTCCGCAGTGCATACTGCAAAGCGGTTGGTGTAAATGCTTTCTTCATCAAAACCGCGAAGCAGCCTGTAACCGCCGATTTGAAAAAGCTCGTTTTGAAAATAACTTGGCGACTGGTACCAGCCCGCATTTGCAGCCGTTTTTACCGTTGATTGCCTGCCTACCGGAAAATAATGCGCTGCAGCGATGCGAAATTTAACCTGGTAGCTGTTAAGCTTTAATGTATCATACAAGCTGGCATAGTTGAAAGAAGGATTTTTTATCTGAAGTATTGCACTGCTCTTTTTTATGTGTTTATTGCCGAAGCTGGTTGTAAACTGCAACTCGTTACCACGACGGGGATTAAAGCGGTAATCAGTATTGTTAAATTCATACTGCAGGGCAAGGCTTACAGCGCCTGCATCAATATCAGGCGGTAGCTGCCTGGTGAGTATTACAAGAGATGTGTCAATATTAAGCACCCTTGTGCTGGTGGTTTGTAAATATACTGAACCCGACTGGTGGGCAGACAGTACATATTGTACTCCGGCCAGGGCATTTATGTTGATGTAAGAAGAATCTTTCTTATACAGTTCAAAACTGAAATTTAACCCGAACGGCGAATTGAAAACAAACGGCCTTTGTAACAGCAGGTTAAGCCGAGGCGATTGTGATTGTAATTGCTGCCAGTTAACACCGAAGGTTTCTCCATTGCCAAAAGGGTTGCGCAGATCTAGCGTGGCATTGCCTGTAAGCAGCAACTTGCCGCCAACACTCTCGTTAGACGGTGCAAAACCTACCAGCACATTTAC
>DASZUX010000035.1:0-8761 GCA_035547455.1 Chitinophagaceae bacterium | reverse complement strand
CGCTACATAACCCGAAGCCGGCGTAATGGCCACAAGGCCCACTACCGCGCCAATACAAAAGCCAAGCACTGAAGGTTTTTTACCCTTCATTACATCAAAAAACATCCACGACAAACCTGCGGCCGCAGCAGCGGTATTTGTAGTTGCAAAAGCTGATACTGACAGGGCATTGGCCGCACCTGCTGAGCCGGCATTAAAACCAAACCAGCCAAACCACAGCAAACCTGTACCAATAAGCACATACGGTATATTGGCGGGGGGTATTTCTTTTTGCGCTATGTGTACCTGCCTGCGCTTTAAAACAAGGGCGCCGGCAAGTGCCGCACAACCAGCGGAAATATGCACTACTGTGCCACCGGCAAAGTCAAGCGCGCCCATTTTAGCTAAAAAGCCATCAGGATGCCAGCTCCAGTGGGCCAGCGGGCAATATACCAGCAGGCTGAACAATACTGTAAACAGTACATACGCTGTAAACCTGATACGTTCAGCCACAGCCCCTACTACCAGGCCGGGGGTAATTACAGCAAACATTAACTGGAACAGCGCAAATAATGTAAGGGGAATTGTTGATGCGCCAGCCCATGGCGCACCGGAAGCCACATTTTTAAAAAAAAGATGGGTAGAGGGATTGCCAATAACACCATGCACCGTGTCGCCAAACGCCAGGCTAAACCCTACTACCACCCACAACACACTCACAATGCCGGCGGCAATAAGGCTCTTGATCATGGTAGAAAGTACGTTTTTGCGGTGTACCATACCACCATAAAAAAAGGCAAGGGCAGGCGTCATCAGGAAAACAAGGGCTGTAGCCACTATCATCCAGGCAATGTCGGCCGGGTTGTATTTTCCCCCATCATTGTACAGCGAAAATGAAGGAATGAAAATACTGGTTATTGCAACAACGATGAGCGCAAGAAAAGGGGCAACTTTTTGAAACGAAAGTTTTTGCATTGACAATCAATTAAAGACTTTAAAAATAAAACCCGTTCCAAAAATATTGAAATATTATGAAAGAATACCTCATTTTTATGCACATCGTTCAAATTAATATGATTTTAAACCATCGTTTATTGAAACAAAAGCAATAGCCGTTTAAAAATATTTATATATATTTTTTTTATATTTGATTGCTGACTCGCTGAATATTAACTACTGCCCTATCGGGACGCAGGGTAAGTAAAGGTTTAAGTTTAGGTGCATGCCCGGCAGGCATGAGGGTGTATGACTGGAAGAATTTACAGAGGAAAAAACACATTTCAGCAATGGCGAAATTGTTGCCGATCCATAAGCGTGGCCCTGCCCCGAAAGGAAAGAAACCTTTAACTTTTTTAAGTTTTCCGCTTTCATCTAAAAAACGGTGCGGGTTAAAAACATCTGCATCAGCCCAGTTTGCTTTATTACGATGTACCCCATAGAAAAAAGAAATTATGATAGTGCCTTTGGGGTAGGTATAACTGCCAAAATTGTCATCCTGCAGGGCCACACGATCTGTAAGCCAGGCTGCCGGGAACAGACGCATTGCTTCATTTATCACAGCATTCAGGTAATCGCTTTTTACGCTGTCAAATACGTTCATGTCTGTAACGTGTGCAGCAAGCTCATTCAATACATGCTTATTTACTGAAAGCAGGTATAATACCCAGGAAAGGGTGTTGGCCGTAGTTTCATGGCCCGCAAACATAAACACCAGCAATTCGTCCACCACCTGTTCATCCGTCATCGGCTCTCCCGTATCTTCATAGTGCGACTGCAAGAGCATGTCCAACAAGTCGTTGTAGGTTTTACCACTTTGTTTGCGTTCATTTATAATGCCGGCAAAAGCCGTTTTAATTGCAGCCGCTTTAGCCAGCACCCTTCTGTCAGTACGTGTAAATGGGTAAAACGCCCTGCGAAAAGGCTGGTTAATATCTTTAATCACAAAGTTTTGAATCACATTAAAGTTGGCGCCCAGCAGTTGCATTGTTTTGGGTGAAAGCTCAATATCAAACAACGATTTTATTACGATATTAAATGCTAGTTGGTGCATCAGCGGGTACACATCAATAGCCCCGCCGGAAGGGAAGTTTGAAAGATATTCATCCATTACCTCTATCATCAGTTGATATAGAGTCTGTATTTTCTCACGGTGAAAGCCAGGCTGAATAAGCCTGCGCTGTTTCAGCCAGTTTTCACCGTTTAAAAAAAGCATCCCTTTGCCAAGAAACTCTGAAAGTCTTCCCGATGTAAAAGACGATTTGCTGTAATTGGTATGGTTATCTTTCAATACATAATTTACAAAAGCGGCATCGCGTGTAAGTATCATTTTGTGGCCCGGCAACCTTGCAGTATAAGTATCGCCGTATATATCCATATTGCGTGAGACAAAGCTAACAGGATTTTTTAAAAACTGGTATGACCGAAGCAAAGTACGTATGCCGGAGTAACCCACGGGCATATTGTAACCGCTGGCGCTATTGCTCATAAAGAATTTTTTTGGTTGAAATGCAGCAGGCAATACAAAAGTAGCACAAAAAAATCCCCGGCTTTTGCTGGCCGGGGATGCAAAATGTGTTGATTTAAAAAGTTTATACCTGGGCAACCGCATGTATATTCTGGTCTTTGCTCTCCAGTTGTGAGGAGCCCATTAAAAACTCATCTACCTTTCGCGCGCTTTCGCGGCCTTCACTTATAGCCCATACTACCAGGCTTTGGCCGCGGCGCATATCGCCGCAGGCGAATATTTTGGCTATATTGGTCTGATATTGTTTTTCTGTTGCCTTCACATTACCGCGTTCATCCAGTTCAACTCCCAGTTCCTCAATCATGCCTGCATGCTGTGGATGCACAAAACCCATGGCGAGCAAAGCAAGCTCACAGGGTATTTCCCGCGCACTGCCCTCTACTTCTACAAATTTTGCGGGCCTGCCGTCTTCGGTAATTTTCCACTCCAGGTCAACTACTTTCAACGCTTTCAGGTTGCCGTTTTCATCGCCAATAAATTCTTTGGTGGCAATGGCCCAGTGGCGGTCGGCACCTTCTTCGTGAGAAGAAGTTACTTTAAGCGTCATGGGATAGGTAGGCCATGGCATATACGCCGTACGGTCTTCAGCAGGCCTGGGCAACAGTTCAAACTGCGTAACGGATGCAGCCCTGTGCCTGTTGGAAGTACCAACGCAGTCACTACCAGTGTCGCCCCCGCCAATCACCACAACATTTTTGCCTTTGGCACTAAGCTCCCGGGAAAAGATATTGCTTTCAATGGATTCGTTGGCAAAAGGGTCTTTACCGGCAACACGTTTATTCTGCTGCTTTAAAAACTGCATAGCAAAGTACACGCCATTAAGGTCGCGGCCTGGTATGGGCAAGTCTCTCGGTATGGTTGAACCACCCGCCAGCACTATGCTATGGTATTCACGGAGCAAATCGTTAAGACTTATATTAACACCTACATTGCTGTTATATTTAAACACTACCCCTTCTTCTTCCAGTAATTGTATGCGCCTGTCAATCACCCATTTTTCCAGCTTAAAATCGGGTATGCCATAACGCAGCAGCCCCCCGGCGGCATCATCGCGTTCAAATACCGTTACTGAATGGCCTGCATAATTCAACTGTGCAGCGGCCGCCAGCCCTGCCGGGCCGCTACCCACTACTGCCACTTTTTTACCGGTGCGTACATTGGGTTTGCGTGCTTTTACCAGGCCCTGCTCAAAAGCAATTTCAATTATGTGTTTCTCTATTTCCTCAATGGCTACCGGCGGCTGGTTAATACCCAGCACACAGGCGCTTTCGCAGGGTGCGGGGCAGATCCTCCCGGTAAACTCGGGGAAATTATTGGTTGACGATAATATATCGTATGCTTCTGTCCAGCTTTTTCGATATACAGCATCATTAAACTCCGGTATTACATTACCCAGCGGGCAACCGCTATGGCAAAAAGGTATGCCGCAGTTCATACACCTTGCCGCCTGGTGATTTAAAGCATCAGGCTTATACAACTCAACAAACTCGCGATAATCGTTAATGCGCTCGTATTTATCGCGCTTAAGGGGCATCTCTCTTGTAAACTCTAAAAATCCTGTTGGTTTACCCATGTTCTTTCTTCAGGTTTTATGTTTTGAGTTTTATGTTCAGCTTGATTATTTAAAAGCTTGAATGTCCGCATTCCAAAATTTTCATCCCATCAAAATCTCATTCATTTTCATCCTCATTACCGGCCGGATGTCAATATGCGTTCGATTTAAACAACTTTCAAATGTTCAAGCCATTAAACCTTTACTGTTTGTTTTTTTGCGGCCAATACTTTTTTGTAATCCTTAGGGAACACTTTTACAAACTGGCCAAGCTGGTTTTCAAAATCATCCATTACAAATTTGGCAACAGTGCTTCCCGTATTTTCGTAATGCTTCTTTACCATATTATACAGCAGTTCGGTATCGTCTTCACCTACAGGGTCAATATCAACCATTTCTTTATTACAGAGTGATTTAAAATTGCCCTGCGTATCGTACACATAAGCAATGCCGCCACTCATGCCTGCTGCAAAGTTTCTGCCGGTAGGGCCGAGAATTACAGCAGTGCCGCCGGTCATGTATTCACATCCGTGGTCGCCCACACCCTCCACTACAACCTGCGCACCTGAGTTACGCACACAAAAACGCTCGCCGGCCTTACCGCGGATAAATGCCTCGCCCGATGTAGCTCCGTAAAATGCCACGTTGCCGATAATAATGTTTTCCTCCGGCACAAAAGAAGCCTGCTTTGGCGGATACACAATTAACCTTGCACCACTTAATCCTTTGCCAAAATAATCGTTGGCATCACCCTCCAGTTCCATTGTCACCCCGCTGGTATTAAAAGCCGCAAAACTTTGCCCGGCAGTACCTTTAAATGTAAAATGAATGGTATCTGCCGGCAACCCCCCGGCTTTGTATTTGCGGGTGATTTCGTTGGAAAGAATGGTTCCTGTTGTACGGTCGGTATTTTTTATATTAAACGATGCAGAAACTTTCTCCAGGCCATCCAGGGCCGGTTTGGCAACTGCCAGCAACTGCCAGTCGAGTACGCCATCCAGCCCATGATCCTGTTCTTCCTGTTTATAAAGCCCCACATATTCTGTAGCAGGTTCTTTGTACAGTACACGGCTTAAGTCCAGCTTTTTATATTTCCAGTGATTAATATTTTCGCGCATTTCAAGGCAATCAGCCTGGCCCACCATCTCGTTCACTGTTCTAAAGCCAAGTTCAGCCATTATTTCACGCAGTTCCTGTACAATGAATTTGAAGAAATTAATTACGTGGTCAGGGTCGCCGGTAAAACGCTTGCGCAATTCAGGATCTTGCGTTGCCACACCCACAGGACAGGTGTTTAAATGGCATTTTCGCATCATGATACATCCTTCCACTACAAGGGCGGCAGTAGCAACACCCCATTCTTCTGCACCAAGCAAGGTTGCGATAGCTATGTCCCGGCCGGTTTTCATCTGGCCGTCTGCCTGCACTACTACCCTGCTGCGCAGTTTATTGCGTACCAGTGTTTGGTGCGTTTCAGCAAGACCAAGCTCCCATGGCAAACCGGCATGCTTAATGGAACTGATGGGCGAAGCGCCAGTGCCGCCATCATGCCCCGAAATAAGCACTACATCGGCTTTTGCTTTGGTTACGCCTGCAGCAATTGTACCCACACCGGCTTTTGATACCAGTTTTACATTGATGCGTGCGCGTCGGTTGGCATTTTTTAAATCAAATATTAACTGCGCCAAATCTTCAATAGAATAAATATCGTGGTGCGGTGGCGGAGAAATTAAGCCTACACCCGGTGTAGCGTGGCGTGTTTTACCAATCCATTCATCCACCTTGTGGCCGGGCAACTGGCCGCCTTCGCCAGGTTTTGCCCCCTGCGCCATTTTTATCTGCAGTTCGTCTGCTTCTGTAAGGTAGTAGCTGGTTACGCCGAAACGTGCTGACGCAACCTGTTTAATAGCGCTGCGCATGCTATCGCCGTTTGGCAACGGGGTAAACCTGCGTTCGTCCTCGCCGCCTTCGCCGGTATTGCTTTTACCGCCCAGGCGGTTCATGGCAATGGCCAGCGTAGTATGTGCCTCCCATGAAATGGAGCCAAAGCTCATAGCGCCGGTAGCAAAACGTTTGTAAATATTTTCAGCCGGCTCTACCTCGTCAACCGGGATAGAAGGACGGTTACGTTTAAACTGGAAAAGACTTCTCAGGGTGGCTGCTTTCTCGCCCTGGTCGTTTACTGCTTTTGAATACTTTTTGAAAGTATTGTAATCGTTCATCCTGGTAGAATACTGCAGCAGGTGAACGGTGGCAGGATTAAACAGGTGAAACTCACCTTTCCGCTTCCATTGGTAAATACCGCCTGTGTTAAGCCTGTCAACAGGCGCTTCCTTGCGGCTGAACGCATAATAGTGCTTGGCCAGTGTTTCCCTGGCAATTTCATCAAGCCCCATGCCTTCAATACGGCTGGTAGCGCCGGTAAAGTAAGTATCTACTACTGATTTGTTAATGCCGATAATCTCAAATATCTGTGCACCCTGGTACGACTGCAGTGTTGAGATGCCCATTTTAGAGAACACCTTTAACAATCCGTCGCAAACGGCTTTTATATAATTCTTCTTCAGTTGCTCAGGGTCAAGTTCCGTCTGCATTTTGCCGGACAGCTTCATATCCCTGATGGTTGACAGCGCCAGGTAGGGATTGATGGCAGTTGCGCCAAATGCCAGCAGGCAGGCAAAGTGATGCACCTCCCACACATCGCCTGCCTCTACCACAATACCCACCTGGCCGCGCATGCCTTTGCGTATAAGATGGTGGTGCACTGCAGAAACAGACAACAATGACGGGATGGGGGCGTGCTCGCTGTCAATGGCGCGGTCGGTTAATATAATCACTTCAAAGCCGTCATTTACTGCATCTACCGCGTAGCGGCAAAGCCTGTCAAGGCCGGCCTTTAACGAGCCCGGCTTGCCATCGGCCCTGAAATATGTTTGCAGGGTTTTTGCCTGGAAAATACCGGTATCAATGCTTCTCAGCTTTTCCAATTCGTAGTTATTCAGTACCGGGTGCTGCAGGGCAACACAGTGGCAGCTTAACGGGTCTTCAGTAAGCAGGTTGCCGTTGTTGCCCACAAAAGCCGCAAGGCTCATCACCATCCTTTCCCTTATCGGGTCAATCGGCGGGTTGGTAACCTGTGCGAATAGCTGCTTAAAATAACTGCTAAGGTGCTGCGGCTGGTCGCTCAATACAGCCAGCGGCACATCGCTGCCCATACTGCCAATAGGCTCTTTTCCGTCAAGCGCCATCGGCGCTATAATAGTATCAAGGTCTTCAGTAGAATAACCAAAACCTTTTTGATATTTAAAAATCTGGTCGTTTTCAAGATGGGTGAACATTACCCTGGGCTCCGGCAATTCTTCTAATCTTATCTTGTACTTGTTCAGCCATTCGCCATAAGGCTTTTGCGAGCAGATGGATTGTTTTAATTCATCATCGCTTATAATCCTGCCCTGCTCCATGTCTACCACAAACATTTTACCTGCCTGCAGGCGGCCTTTTTCCAGTATCATAGCCGGTTCCACGGGTAATGCCCCTGTTTCTGAGGCCATGATAACCCTGTCATCTTTTGTAACACAGTACCGGGAAGGGCGAAGTCCGTTCCTGTCGAGTGTTGCGCCAATGATTTTACCATCAGTAAAAGAAATGGAAGCCGGGCCATCCCAGGGTTCCATTATAGAAGCATGGTATTCGTAAAAGGCCTTTTTCAGAGGATCCATCTGGTCGTTGCCGTCCCAGGCTTCGGGTATAAGCATCATCATTACATGCGGTAACGAGCGGCCCGAAAGGGTAAGCAGTTCAATCATGTTATCAAGCGAAGCGGAATCAGACTGGTCGCCGGAAATAATGGGGCGCAGCATCTCCATTTCCTCGTGTGTAAAATAAGAAGATACAAGACCATGCTCGGCAGTTTTAAGCCAGTTGATGTTACCCTGCACCGTATTTATTTCGCCATTGTGCGCAATAAACCTGAAAGGCTGTGCCAAACGCCATGAAGGGAAGGTATTGGTGGCAAAGCGTGAATGCACCAGCCCGAAAGCAGATACAAGGCGCTTGTTATTAAGATCAGGAAAATAACTGCGTACCTGTGTGCTGATAAGCTGCCCCTTATATACCACTGTTTTATAAGAAAGGGAGGCTATGTAAAAGCCTATTTCATCTTTCTTAACCGTATTATTAACCGTATGGCTGGCATAATTACGCAAAACATATAGCTTACGCTCAAACTGCATAGGGTCGTTAATATGGTCCGGGCAGGCAATAAAAACCTGCTCCATTTCAGGCTCTACCGAAAGGGCGGTAAGCCCTATGCCAGACGGGTTTACGGGAATTTTGCGATATGCCAGCACTTCCAGCCCCAGCTTTTCAGCAGCGCTGTTAAAAATGTCGCGGCATTCTTCGCGCAACCGTATTTCACGGGGAAAGAAGATTACCCCAACCCCATACTTACCAAAAGCAGGCAGGTGTACGCCCAGTTTTAAACATTCGTCAAAGAAAAATTCATGCGGCGTTTGTATCATGATGCCAGCACCGTCGCCGGTATTATTTTCGCAGCCACAGGCACCGCGGTGCTCCATATTTTCCAGCACAGTAAGGGCATCAGATATTACCTGGTGCGATTTGTTGCCTTTTATGTTTGCTACAAATCCAATCCCACAGGCGTCGTGTTCAAAAGAAGGGTCGTACAACCCCACATGTCTGTCAAC
>DASZUX010000034.1:0-2594 GCA_035547455.1 Chitinophagaceae bacterium | reverse complement strand
AATCAGCATACTGCCCGGCCGGAAATTCCGGTTTTGGCTGATACATGGCAATAGCCCTTTTATCACCCTCCACCTGCGCTGCGTTCCATAACATTTTTACAGGGGCACTGCTGTTTATTTTGTAACGCAACTGGTCAATGCACCAGTCAGCGCTTATAAGGGTTGTAATTATTACTCTTACATCAGGTCTTATATGCTCAACTTCCTGGGCATACCAAAGCGGGTAAGTATCATTATCCGCAATAGTAAAAAGTATGGCATTGGGGGCGCAACTCTCCAGGTAGTCTTTCGCTACATCCCGGGCAACCTGCTTTTTGCTTCGGTCATGGTCATCCCATTCCTGAACACCCATCCACAATGGTACCATCAGCGATAGTGCAATAATGCCGAACGTAATAAGATGCTTATTGGGGGACGCTTTTAAAAGGTATGGTATGCCAAATGCAATGGCCGCGAACAGGGCAAAAAATGCGATACCCAGCGCAATGCCCCCGCCAGAATGAAGATTGCCTGCCAGCAATATAAACGCTATTACACCCGCACCCATGCTCATGTATTTAATCATCTTCTTATCCCATGCTATAGCAAGTTCCGCAAGGTATGGTACCGCAAGGCCTATCCATACAGCAAATGCGTAAAACGAGCCTACATAAGCGTAATCGCGCTCACGAGGCTGGTAACCGGATTGATTAAGGTAGAAGATAATGGCAAAGCCCGTCATGAAAAAGAACAGGAAGGTTATTATGCCGTCTGCCTCCCTTTTTTTAAACTGGTAAAACATACCAATGAGGCCAAAAATGAATGGCAGCATGAACAGCCTGTTATGCGCTTTATTATTCTTAAGGCTGTCTGGCATGGCAGCCTGGTTGCCGTACATGGCGTTATCAATAAATGGTATGCCTGTTATCCAGTTACCGTCGCGTACATCGGCGCTAAACAGCCCTTCCAGGTCATTCTGCCTTCCGCTGAAATTCCAGAAGAAGTACCGCAGGTACATGTAACTGGTTTGGTAGTTTAAAAAATACTTCATGTTGTCAGCAAAATTGGGCCGTATATAAAAGCCCGCTTCATCCTTGTCAATATCATAACTGCCGTCTTTCGTTTTGCCTGCATTTAAAAAATAAGCATAATAATCAGCATGCCCCTGGTCGTTTGTTATATCCCACATGCGGGGAAAAATCATTTTGTCCTGCGGCATAAACACGTAGTGGCCCTGTGTGCCGCCGTCAATATACCTGTCTTTCCCTTTTTCATATTTTTTGTATCCTTCTTTATAGTCAACCGGCTGTGCATTAAATTTTTGTCCGTATATTAATGGAAAATCGCCGTACTGGTCGCGGCCAAGATAGCCCATTAAGCTTTCCGGGTTATCTACGTTAAATACATCAACACCGGGATCGGCATTGCTGCGTATCATTGTTGTAAGGTAGGTGCTGTAGCCGATAAGGGTAAAAGCAAAGCACCAGATGCCCAGGCGTATGTGTTGCCAGTTTTTGTTTTGCGCAACCCGAAGCCCCCACCATATTGCGATTGCAAGCAATATAAAAAAACAGGCAAAACCTGTAAAGAAAGGCGCCCCCAGCGTGTTTACAAAGTATACATCAAACGCACCGGCAAATTTGATGGAGTATTGTATTACACCTTTTAATACCACCCCGAATATTACAGCTCCAATCACAAAAAATATGTATGCACCGCCGTAATATGCTTTGTTGTGCTTTGCAAGCCGCTCCACCAGCATTAGCAGCCCTATGCACAAAAATGCTGCAACAAACATAATACCGCCCATAGTGCCATCAAAAGGGATGCCCCTGCTTTCATTTACTTCAGACTTTGCACTCACGAGCGCCAGTATGGTTGCTGCGGCACCGCCAACAAGTACTGCTCTTATAAAATACTTGCGCAGGGTATTGTAATTAAATGATGCGTGCCGCTTTGCATAATATATCATTACAATGGGCGGTATGCATAACAGGCATAGCAGGTGTACGCCTATGGAAAGGCCGACCAGGAAGAAGATAAATACAATCCACTTATCTGCACCACGCTCGTCAGCGACGGATTCCCACTTGAGCATAGCCCAGAATACAAGGGCTGTGAAAAAAGAACTCATAGCATACACTTCGCCTTCTACCGCGCTAAACCAGAATGAATCGGTAAATGTATAAGCTAGCGCGCCTACTGCGCCCGCAGCCATGATAATAAATATTTGCTGAGTGGTATAAGGTTGTGTCTCTTCACCTTTTTTTACGATGCGCCGGGCAAAATAAGTAATTGTCCAGAACAGGAATAATATGGTAAAACCACTTGCCAGCGCACTCATAATATTTACTGCTTTTGCCGCTGTAAAAGGGTTGTCGCCAAACATGAAAATAAATATTCTGCCTATTAATACAAATAATGGGGCGCCCGGCGGATGGGGTATCTGCAGTTTGTAACAGCAGCTTACAAATTCCCCGCAATCCCAAAGGCTGCCACCTGCTTCAGTAGTTAATATATACACGGTGCAGGCAATAAGGCACACGGCCCAGCCTGTAATGTTGTTGATGCGTTTAAAATTCATGCCTGTTTTGTTTTATAGGTTCAGTTATGGC
>DASZUX010000033.1:0-6941 GCA_035547455.1 Chitinophagaceae bacterium | reverse complement strand
CAGCCCACCACTGTTATTACCTGCTCGTACCCTTTACGCAATTTTTTTATGGTAAGCAGTACATTTTCAAGTGCGTCAGGCGTATGTGCATAATCAACTATGCCAATAATACCGCTGTTGCTTATAATATAATCAAACCTGCCCTCTGCGCCGCTTAGCACACTAAGAATGCGCAGCACCTCACTGCTTTCTTCACCAAGGCATACAGCAGCCCCATAAACAGCCAGCAGGTTATACGCGTTAAACTCGCCGATAAGCCTGAAGTGTACTTCTTTATCATTTACCATCATCACAAGACCGGTAAGTGCGTTTTCAAGTATCTTTCCTTTAAAGTCAGCTATTGTTTTAAGGCTGTAGTAATACTTTTTTGCGGGTGTATTCTGCAGCATTACGGTACCACGTTTGTCATCAAGATTTGAAATAGCAAAAGCATCGCTGCCAAGGTTATCAAAAAAGCTTTTCTTTACCCTTATATATTCATCAAATGTTTTATGATAATCCAGGTGGTCATGTGTGATGTTGCTGAACAAAGCTCCGGCAAAATGCAGCCCAGTAATGCGGTGCTGGTGTATGGCATGACTGCTGCATTCCATAAACACATGTGTTACCCCTGAATTAACCATACGGCCAAGCAGCATATTGAGGCTTACTGCATCCGGCGTGGTATGGGTTGAAGGCACAATCTCGTTACCAATATGATTCTGCACTGTGCTTATTAACCCGCATTTATAATCAAGGGCGGTAAACAATTTGTACAATACTGTAGCTATAGTCGTTTTACCATTGGTACCGGTTACACCCACCAGTTTTATTTTTTTACTGGGCTCATCATAAAAGTTGTTCGCCATATATGCAACAGCTTCGTGCGTATTGCTCACCTGCACGTATGTTACCGCATCGCCGAATACAGCGGGCAGTTCTTCACAAACTATTGCTGCTGCACCTGCCTCAACAGCCCTGCTTATATAATCATGGCCATTTGACTGCTCCCCGCGAATGGCAACAAAAACAGATCCTGCAGATATTTTGCGCGAATCAATTTGTATATCATGCACTGCAATGCCCGTGTTACCTTTTACAAACACCAGGCGTACCTTATATAATATGTCAGAAAGCTTTACCACTATCAGTTTAATGTTATTTGTACCTGTGCTCCTTTATTTATTGATTGCCCCGTTGCTATTGACTGTGATACTACCCTGCCCCGCCCTTTTACATCTACCTTAAGCCCCATGTTCTCGCATACATACAGCACATCTTTCAGTGTCATGCCTGTTAATTGAGGCATCTGCCTGTCTTTTACATTTTGTGCCGTTACAAAAGGTTTATTAGCATTGCCTCCCACCGTTGCCCATTCTGCATTACCGCCACCGCCCGAATATGGTATATGCAGCGTATTCAACACCTGCTTCAACTCGTCCTGGCTGCCAGGGTAGGCAAACGCCGAAGTATCCCTGGAGGCGCCTACGGCCGCGTACTGAACGGGAACGTTACCGGGCTGTTTTACATACATTGCATACAACTTATCAGCTATTTCTTTAAACACAGGGCCTGCCACCAGGGCACCCACGTGCTTTACCGCATGCGGTTTGTTTACAATTACTACTACACAGGTGTACTGAGGGTTGTCTGCTGGAAAATATCCCGCAAAAGATGATTGATATACGTCATCAGCGTACGTAACCTTACCATCTGCTACTAAAGCAGTGCCTGTTTTGCCAGCTACCGGGTACTGCGTCTTCCTGAATAACCTGTAGGCAGTTGAGCCGGAGTCAGAGCAAACACCCCTCAAACATTCTTTTAACTGCTGCAGTGTTTGATTGCTGCAAACTTTTTGCATCACCACCTGCGGATGTGTTTCCTTAATAACAACATCATCTTTTTTCACAGCGGATAGTAAAAACGGGCGAACCATGGTGCCATTATTAGCAATTGCGTTGTATAACATTGCCGTATGTAACGGGCTCACTGTTATATTATACCCAAAAGCCATCCAGGGCACTGTGTTAGCGCTCCAGCCGGGCTTACCGGGCCTGTACACTTTGGGCTTTCCCTCTCCTAACAGGT
Source organism: Chitinophagaceae bacterium (assembly GCA_035547455.1). Lineage (GTDB taxonomy): Bacteria > Bacteroidota > Bacteroidia > Chitinophagales > Chitinophagaceae > JABDFW01. The sequence continues at coordinate 4,874 of DASZUX010000033.1, read as the reverse complement.
CAACACCTGTTGTAGAGTCAAAACCGAGGTTACGGATACGGTTAACAAATTGTGAGGGGGCTGCTGCGTATGCGCCATACGCTAGCTTTGCCATACCCACATTTGAACTTATTTCGAATGCGCGTTTTGCAGTAACATCGTTATCATCTTTGTCATGCTCCTCGGAATCTATTACAGTCTGCCCGTTAATAAGCCACCTGCCGCCGCCGAGATTAACCATGCTGCCCAGTGTAATCTTTTTATCCTCCAGCAGGCTTAGCATGGTAACCAGCTTAAAGGTTGACCCCGGCTCAGTTGGCATAATCGCATAATTCAAGTCCTCCCAATAGCTGCCGTCAGGCCTCAGGCCAAGGTTAGCAATGGCTTTTATTTTACCTGTCTTTACTTCCATTACTATTGCGCACCCATGCTGCGCCTGGTTGCTTATCATCATATTCATCAGGGCCGATTCTGTTATATCCTGTATACGGGTGTCAATGGTGGTTATAATATCTTTGCCATTCTCCGGCTCTACCTGGTAATCATCATCTACCGGCATGCTCACCCCCGCGCCTATATAACGCACCAGCCGTTTACCCGTAATGCCGGTAAGCAGGGAATCGTATGTTTGTTCAAGGCCAACCTTCTGTGCATTCTCCCTGTCAAGTCCCACCGTACGATAAGCAAGCAACTGGTAAGGATTTAACCTTACATTTTTTACATCAGGTATAAACCCGCTTTTGTTGCGCCCAAGCTTTACCAGCGGAAATTGTTTCATTTGCTGGTACTCTTCAAAACTCACTTTTTTAAGCAGGGGGTAGTAACGATCGGCTTTCCTATAGCCTTCTGTTAAAATGCGCCTGTATTCTGAAGCGCTCCTGTCTTTAAAAAGCTTCGCAAGGCAATAGCTTAGTGAATCAACATTGGCCTTAAAACGCTTTCCTCCATCTTCCCGCAGACCATCGGCGCCAAAATCAACATAAACATCAAACTGAGGTATGCTGGTGCTCAGCATTTCACCATCATCGCTATATATAGTACCACGCTCCGCCTGTATAGGCACAAGGCGTTCATGCAGGCTGTCGTTCATATTGCGCCAGTATTTACCCTCTACCTGCTGTATATAAAATGCCCTTACAATTATTGCAACACAAAGCGCAGCTACCATTATGTAACTTAAGCTTACCCGCCAGAGTATATCGCGCTTTACTTCCACGTTTGCAAGTATTATTGAGTGTTTTAGGTTAGCAACCCCAAAATTTCAAAGGATGATTGGCTATATTGGTTCTCCATTCCGCTATTTACCGGTCTCCGCCGTAATGTGTACAGGCGGCGCCGATGGCATTGCCAGGCCCAGCTTTGCAGCCGCCTGTTCAACCTGCGCCTGGCGGCTCCTGAATATTTCCTCGCTTTTCAACGTCTTATATTCGTATTTCAAGTCTTTTATATCGCTTGTAGTTTTATTAATATCACGCATCATCTTATCCGCCTCGTGCCCGTTAGCTATGTAGAGTATTGCCAGGAAGGCGACGAACAAAAAGAATACAAGGTTATTCAGTATCCAGCGGTAACTAAACAGGCCTTTTACGCTTAACGCCCTCTTTTTTGTTAGTACATTTTCCACTTTATTCATAGCCTTTGTCTCTTTTATTTTCTCTCAGCCACACGCAGCTTAGCGCTTCTCGACCTGGGATTTCTTTTTAGCTCTTCCGCGGAAGGCACCACCGGTTTTTTGGTAATTACCTTCAGGGGATTCTCCTTTTCTTCCGTTGAAAACGGGTTTTCAACTTCATCCACCCCGCAACTTCCACTCCTGAAGAAATTTTTTACCAGCCTGTCTTCCAGCGAGTGAAACGTTATTATTACCGCCCTGCCACCGGTTTTAAGCACCGCAGGCATTTGCTGCAGCAACTCCTTTAATACCCCCAACTCATCATTCACCTCTATCCGCAGCGCCTGGAAAACCTGCGCCAGGTATTTATTAGGATTACCTTTTACTACCGGCTGCAGCAGCGCCCTGAACGCTTCGATTGTCTGTAAAGGTTTTAGATGCCTGTTTTGCACTATATATTTTGCTAAAGTTTTTGCATTAGTTACTTCGCCATAACGCTCAAACATTTTATGCAACCGTTCCTCGCTATACGTTAACAATACATCCGCCGCGGTAAACTCCTGCCTCCTGTCCATCCTCATATCAAGAGGGCCGTTAAATCTTGTTGAAAACCCCCTTTCCCCTTCGTCAAACTGGTGGCTGCTAACACCCAAATCCGCCAGCACCCCATCCACCCCTTCTATCTTATGCAGCCGGAGAAAGCGACTAACGTGCCTGAAGTTTTGAGGCACAAACAGCAGCCTGCCGTCAGCGGGCATATTGTTTTGCGCATCCGCGTCCTGGTCAAAAGCAATTACACGGCCCGTTTCATCCAGGCGCTCCAATATACCCCGCGTGTGCCCCCCGCCGCCAAAAGTGCAGTCAACATACACACCACCAGGTTTTATATTCAACGCATCAAGCGCCTCGTGGTATAATACCGGTATGTGATATTGTTGCTGCGACATAGCTGTTCATCCTGTCAAAAAACTGATAAGCCCAGCGCATCTGCTGTTTCGATGAAAGAAGTTTCCCTGATTTTTGCCATCCGCTGTTTGTACTTCGCCAAATCCCAAATCTGTATCCTGTCTCCATACGATGCAAGCATCACCTCCTTTTTAAGACCAGCATATTCAACAGACTCACCCTGTAACATTGCCCTGCCCGCCGCATCAAGTTCCACTTCGTAAGTTGAATCATATAGCACCGCTTTAAATTCACGTATCTTTGGATCATTATCCCCTTTTGCAGTCAACTCTTTTTCAATTTGTTCCCATAAAGCCAGTGTATAGATTATGAGACACCCCTCACGTCCACGACTTACAATAAACTTCTCCGCACCGTCGGGAAACTGCTTTTTGAGCGCCGCCGGCAACAGGAAGCGGTTTTTCGCGTCCATGGTTACCTCATATTTTCCTACAAAACCCATTAACTCATGCTAAATTTTACACAAATTACCATTTTTTGACAAAAAAACACATTTTTCCCCACCAAAGGGGCATTTCTGCAACTATCTATTTATCAACATTTAACGTTGCAGGTGTGAATAATTGTGGATAACGGGTATTTACTAAAAAAATTATTATTCCTATAATGCAACAATAGTAATGGCTACAGCGTATTTTTATATATTTACAATAGCTGTGCATTACTAAAAAAATTATACATGGCAGGCTATTCAGGCAATCCCCTTATAAAAAAGCTTGGTATTAAAGAGACCTCTATGCTATACCTTGTAAACCCTCCAGCCAATTATTTTGACCTGCTGGAAAACAGTCTTCAAAAACAGTTAACCGGTTCAATAGAAGCGGCGGGCATCTTTCATATTTTTACCAAACAGAAAGCCAGCCTTGAAAAAGAATTTAAACGCATAACCAGTGCTGCAAAAGACGATGCAGTAATATGGATTTCGTGGTATAAGAAATCAGCCAAAATACCAACAGATATAACTGAAGAAGTGATACGCGAAATAGTATTGCCCTCCGGCTGGGTTGATGTTAAAGTGTGCGCTGTAAGCGATTTATGGAGCGGCCTTAAAATTGTGAAACGGTTAAAAAACCGCAGCAGTTAATAATCTTCAAACAGCCGCAAAACCGTATAAGTTTTGGATGTTTTTACAATACCCGCCACACCAGGCGTACCACCGCCGTTGATATGATATACCGGCGTTTCAGCATATCTGGATGCCACTATAATATTTACGCCGCCGGCATTGGTGCTAAAGAGCCTGCTTACAATTTCGGGTGTATTATTATTTTGTGAGAGGTGTGACAAAATTAAATGGCTCATGTATGCAGGCTTATGCTGCAAAAACAACTGTAATGCCTGCGCATTTGACAGGTGGCCATCCCCGCCGGTAATACGCGCCTTTAAATGCCGCGGGTAACCTCCGTTCATCAGCATGTCCACATCGTAATTACTTTCAAGAAAAGCAGCATGGCATTGTTTAAAATAGCTAACCACATTTTGGCAGGCATAGCCAATATCGGTAAATACACCAATGTTTACCTGTTTATAGGAGACAATGAAGCTGTGCGGATCTTTTGCGTCGTGCGATTTAGGAAACGGCGTAACTGTAATGCCACCTATAGTGACTGGGTTAAAGGCACTGAACGCTTTTACGAGGTGAGGCTCAATTTTAAGTACGCTGTTTTGCAACGTGCCTTGTGTGATATATACCGGCAACTGGTATTTTTTTGACAAAACTTCAACCCCGCTTATATGGTCAGTATGTTCGTGTGATATAAATACAGCCCTTACCTTTTGCATGCTAAGGTTGAGCCTGGCCATACGTTTTGCCACTTCCCGGCATGATATGCCCGCATCTACCAGCACCGCATCATCTTCGTTGCCTATATAATAGCAATTGCCATTGCTGCCTGAATTGAGCGAGGTAATATACAAAGCCATTGAACGAAGGTAGGCGATTTAAAAATTGCTGTGCGGCTATGTGGAGAAAGAAAAGGCGGCGCTCTATTGCTCCACCCGCACTTGTACATCTGCACTTTTTAACCCATTACCTGAAATGTGAAGGGTAATTGTGCCGGGCTTATTATTGCTTTTGATTATAACGAGGCATTTGCCTTTAAAAGCCCTGCGGTGCGGTTGCTGAAAACTTTCCGTGCTTTGCGGGTCAGCATTGCCTACGCCTGCTATGCTGCCGGGGCCCGTTATAGTAAACTGCAGGTTGTTTTCTGCGCGGGGGTTAGTGCAGCCATGTGCATCTTTTAATTCAACAGTTACATAACTTAAATCCTGCCCATTGGCTTTTATTACAGTGCGGTCTGCAAGGGCGGCAATTATT
>DASZUX010000032.1:0-13363 GCA_035547455.1 Chitinophagaceae bacterium | reverse complement strand
TGCGCTGCAAAACATATAACTGTTTTGCCCGGTGGGCCTGGCAAAAATGAGCAAAAGCTTTGGGTGTTCCCCCTCGCACCATTACTGCGTTCTTAAACTTTTTACCGGGTTGGCCAGGGCAGCTTTAACAGCCTGTATGCTTACCGTTACCAACGCAATTATCAAGGTTAAAATACCGGCCACCACAAACACCCACCAGTGTATGGTTATTCTGTAGGCAAAGCTCTTCAGCCATTCATTCATTGCCCACCAGGCAACCGGGAACGCTATGAGCGATGCAATTAGCACAAGCTTTGCAAAATCTTTTGAAAGCATAGTTACAATACCGGCAACACTTGCGCCAAGCACTTTTCGCACACCTATTTCTTTTATCCGTTGTTCAGCGGCATAAGTAACCAAACCGAACAAGCCCAGGCAGGCAATAAAAATAGCGAATATGGCAAAAGTGGTAAACAACTTGCCGGTTCGTTGTTCGGCGGCGTACAGCTTGCCAAAATCGGCGTCTAAAAATGTATAGCTGAAAGGTTGGCCCGGCGCCATGCTGTTCCATTTATTTTTTACCTGGGCTATAAGGGCGGGTATGTTTTGTGTATTAATACGCATGGCCACTTTTCCATAGTTCTCGCTTAATTCAATAATCAATGGCCCTACCTTGTCGTGCATGGTGCTGAAATTGAAATCCTTCACCACACCGATTATATGAAATGCCACAGAGGTAAAGCCCGTGTTGTTGGCTGCATAGCCACCCGGGCGGTATAACTTTTCATTCAGAGGGTCTTTAAATCCAAGCAGCTTTGCAGCAGTTTCATTAATAATCACTGCGCTTGAATCAGTAAGATAATTCCTGGAGAAATTTCTTCCAGCCGCCATCTGCATTCCCATGGTGGGGATATAATCCTGGTCGGCATTAAAATCCGTAAGTATGGTTACCTGCTTAGCATCCAGCGTTGCGTCTTTAAACCACCCGTTTTGGCTAAAGCCTGTTTCTGTGGGCAACGACCCTGCAACAGTGGCATTTTGCACACCAGGTATTTTCAGCACCTGCTGCCTGAATGTTTGCAATTGGTTACCAAGTGAATAGGCGTCTATCACCAGCACCTGGTCGCGGTTATAGCCTATTTCTTTACTGCGTATGTAGTTGAGCTGGTTGTAAATAACAATGGCGCCGATGATAAGGGATATGGAAATAAAGAATTGAAAAACCACCAGGCCGCTCCGCAACCAACTATTTTTAAAACCTTTTGCCACACCGCCTTTTAATACCTGCACCGGCTGAAATGATGAAAGGTAAAAAGCAGGGTAACTGCCTGCAATGCAACCTACCACTGCTATCAACACAATAAGTACCGGCAGCAGCCATGACGAGACCAGCGTTAATACACTCATCTCCTTGGCTGCAAGTTGGTTAAACAGGGGCAGTAACAGCCAGGCGATACCTAACGCAAGCACCAGCGAAAAAAAACTCAGCAGTGTGGACTCAACTAAAAATTGCGTGATAAGCTGTATGCGCAACGAGCCCGCCACTTTTCTTATACCTACCTCCTTTGCCCGGTTTGCCGAGTGTGCAGTGGAAAGGTTCATAAAATTAACACACGCAATCACTAATATAAGCACAGCGATTACTGAAAAGATATATACGTAAGTAACGCTTCCGTTTGCCTCAAACTCGTATGATTTGTTTGAGTGCAGGTGAATATCTTTAAGCGGCATTACCGGGTATAAAAAATGGTTTCCTCCTTTTTTTAATTCTGCCGTGGATGTATGCAGCACCTGCTTTAGCTGGTCGCCCAGGTAAGTGTTAACGGTGGCATCTACTTTTGCCTGCAGTGTTTGCCTGGTAACCCCCGGCGCTACTACAACATACGTTGAATAATTGTTGCTTAGCCAATCGTTTTGATCGTCGTGGTAAGTATCGTGTAGCGGCCGTATGAAATTGAAATGAAAATGCGATTGCGGGGGAATGTCTTTAAAAACCCCGGTAACTTTACAGGTTTGAGAATTGTCAACAAATAAGATTTTACCAACAACATCCGTAGAACTAAAATATTTTTTAGCTGTTGTTTCGCTGATAACGATAGAGCCGGGCTCATTTAATGCCGTTAGCCGGTTACCTGCTATCATGGGAATGGAAAACACCCGGAAAAAAGTTGAATCGGCAAATACCAGCTTGTGGTCCCGTATGTTCTGGTTATCTTTTTTTACAAGCATGTCCCTAAATTCCCGCATCCGCACATACTGAATGATCTCCGGGTGATCTTTCCTTAACGTTGGGGCAAGCGGCGCCGGGCAAATAGCTGATGTAAATTGTGTGCCGTTAAAATAAATATCAGCATCAAGCCGGTAAATATTTTCTGCGTTGGTATTGTATTTATCATAACTCAATTCATCTTTAACGTATAAAACAATCAGCAGGCACACGGCAAGCCCAACCGAAAGCCCTGTAATATTAATAGCAGAAAAAGCTTTGTTTTTCCACAGGTTGCGCAGTGCAACTTTCAGATAATTCTTGAGCATTGGTTTTTTTGGGTATGACGGATTGAATTGAAAAATTGTTACATCCAGGGGAAGAATTAAATACGATTTACGAAGTTAGAGGTACGAAGTAAATGGAGATAAAAATTGGTACTTCTTAAATCATACCTTCTTCATGCTTCTAACTTCGTACCCCGTATTTCGTATCATTCCGTTCTTAAACTCTTAACAGGGTTCATCAGGGCGGCACGTATGGCCTGGAAACTCATGGTAGCCAGTGCAATGCCAAGTGCCAGTACCGCGGCCAATGCAAATATCCACCAGTCAACCGCGGTTCGGTAGGCAAAGTCGGCCAGCCATTTGTTCATACCCCACCATGCTACAGGGGCCGCAATTACAAAAGCAACCAGCACAAGCAGCATAAAATCTTTCGACAGCAACTGCACAATGCTTGAAACGCTTGCGCCCAGCACTTTGCGAATACCGATTTCCTTGGTACGCTGTTCTGCTATATAAGTGGAAAGACCAAAAAGGCCGAGGCACGCAATAACAATTGCCAGTACTGAAAATATAAGCACAATTGTACCAATGCGTTGTTCGGCACTATACATGTCGTTAAATGAATCGTCAAGGAAGCGATAGCTGAACGGCAGGCCGGGCGCCATGGTTTTCCAGGTGCGCTCAACATTCTTTACTATATCCTGTGCATTGGCTGCTGTTACCTTAAAGCTGGCAAGCCCTGTATTGTGCGACAGGAAAAGCCCCAGCGGCCCTACGTTTTGTTTGAGTGATTCAAAGTTGAAATTTTTTACCACGCCTATAACCGTATAGGCAATGGGATGCGAAGGATTGTCGCCGGGACGATAAATTTTTTGACCGATAGGGTCTTTAAAATTAAAAACCTGTGCTGCAGTCTCATTAAGGATAACGGCTGAAGAGTCGCTGCCGTATTCGCGGGAGAAATTCCTGCCTTTTGCCAACTGCATGCCAAACGTATTTATGTAATCATAATCTACCCGCCAGTTCTGCATGTCAAGGCCATTTTTGGTATTCATCTCAGGCGAAGAGGAAAATACGTTGTCGCTGCGGGACGAAGATGAAACAGGCAGGTAACCACTTAACGTGCCCGTTTTTACACCCGCCATCTTAAGCACATCCTGCTTAAAGGCGTCCACGTTATTGCCAAGTGTGTAGGCATTGTCAATTATAAGCACCTGGTCTTTATTAAAGCCAATGTTTATAGTTTGTATATAATGTAACTGCCGGTAAATTACAATGGTGCCAATCATTAATGCGATAGATGCCATAAACTGGAATACCACCAGCGCACTGCGCAGGCCACCGCTTTTGCCAAGCTTTAACCTGCCTTTTAATACTTCTATCGGTTTAAATGCCGACAGGAAAAAGGCCGGGTAAATACCTGCCAGCAGCCCTACTATAAAAGGAAGGATAATAAGCAGCGGAAGTATTACAGGAGTAAAAAGGCTTTGCAGCGTCATTGACTTACCGGCAACCGTATTAAAAAGCGGCAGTACAAAGTATGCAATAGCAATAGCGAGCACAGTTGAGATAAGCGCCATAAGCGTTGATTCTGCAAGAAACTGTGCTACCAGCGATTTTCGCTCCGTGCCCAATACCTTTCTTATCCCCACCTCTTTTGCACGGTTGGCGCTGCGTGCAGTGGTAAGGTTCATAAAGTTTATGCAGGCTATTAATAATATAAACAGCGCCACCGCACTAAAAATGTACACATACTGTATGCTGCCGGGTGGTAAAAATTCAAACTGCCGGTTTGAGTACAGGTGTATTTGGGTGAGCGGTATAAGCGAGTACTGCATTTTGTTGCCCGCTTTCTCAAATTCACTCATGCTTTTTATATGCACAAACCCCTGTATTTCCGGCAACACATACTTATTAATGTACTGGTCAAAATTCTTCTCAAACGCTTTATAATCTGTGCCCGGCTTTAGCAACAGGTAAGTGTGAAAGTTGTGGCTGGTAAACTGGTTCCAGTTGTAATCCACATTCTTCATGCTGAAAAAGAAATCAAAATTAAAATGCGAGTTGTGAGGAATGTCTTTTATAACCGCGGTAACCTTATACAATGTTTTGTCATTATCATTTGTCTCCAGTGTTTTGCCGACAGCATGTACGGTGCCGAAATATTTTTTAGCCATGCTTTCGGTAATCACCACTGTGTTAGGCGCATTTAATGCAGTTTTTGTATCACCCTCAATGGCCGGCAGGGTAAATACATTAAACAGCGTGGAATCTGCATGGGCTACCCTGCGCTCCGTAATAAAATCGTTGCCTTTTTTAACCAGCTTGCTGCCACTGCTGTTGTATATGCGCACATAATCTTCTACTTCCGGGTAGTCTTTTTTCAGCACGGCGCCCATGGGGTCGGCCGTTAAAGGAAAGTTCAGGTCGCTGCCGCCAAACCTTAGCAGGGCATTAATGCGGTAAATGCGGTCGGCTTTTTCATTGTACCGGTCGTAGCTCAATTCATCCAGTACAAAAAGCGCAATCAGTAAAAAGCAGGCCATGCCTATGGCAAGACCGGTAATGTTTATAAAAGAAAACAGCTTGCTTTTGCGCACGTTCCTCCAGGCGATAAGCAGGTAATTCCTGACCATAGTTACAAAGTTTTAGCGTGAATATTTTATGCCCGGTTAAGTTGGCCGCAAACCCGGTAACATTACGATTAACTGCCGCCGAATGTTACAAAGTTTTAAAAGGATATAATGAAAATAAATAATTAATATCCCGAATGGCCAAAATTTTACCCCCGGGCCTCAATTGCAGTTACTATTCCGTTCTTAAGCTTTTAACCGGGTTGCTTAACCCGGCTTTTATGGCCTGGAAGCTAATGGTGGCCGCTGCAATAAACAACGCAGCAAGCCCGGCCGCCCCAAACATCCACCATGAAATGCTGATACGGTAGGCAAAGTCCTGCAGCCATTTATGCATAGCCCACCATGCAATGGGGGAGGCTATAACAATGGCTATCAATACCAGTTTTATAAAATCTTTTGACAGCAGCAATGTAATATTTGCTACCGTTGCACCCAGCACCTTGCGTATGCCAATTTCTTTGGTGCGTTGTTCAGCCGTAAAAGCTGCCAGCGCAAACAAGCCAAGAGCGGAAATGATGACCACAATGACTGAAAAAATGAGCACAAGAGAAGATACCTTCAGGTCGTCTTTATACAGGTTATTAAAACTGTCATCTAAAAAAACATAGTTAAAAGGATCTTCAGGTAACATGCTGCTCCACGCAGCCTGAACTGCATTTAATGCGCTGCTGACACTGCCGGGATAGGTTTTAACGAAAATATTACCCAGCCACCCGGCACGGTTGCAGATTACCAGCGGCTGAATTTTTTCGTGCATGCTTTGAAAGTGAAAATCTTTTACAACACCTATTACCTGGCCTGAGTCGCCCTGGAACATAAACCGCTGCCCTACCACAGGGGTTTTAAGGCGAAGTTCTTTTGCAGCTGTTTCGTTTATTATAAAATTGTGGCTGTCTGCCGTGCGCGAGGGATCAAACCAGCGGCCCTGTTTTATAACCAGTCCCATTATTTTTTGAAAATCAGCATCTACAGACAACTGTGAAATAGATGGGTCAAAGTCAGAAGGGCGGCCATCCCAATCAGCAGAGCCGCTGCTTTTACTTGTAATATTTACTATAAGCTGGTTAGCCGCAGTTACACCGGCAATACTGCTGCTTTTTTGCAGTTGCTGCATTAAAGTGTTTATTAATGAGCGCCTTTGTTCAGCAGATAGCTTTGAGTGTGATTTATAAGGAACCTGCAACGCAATTATCTGCGCGCGCTGGTAGCCGGGATTGGTTGTTTGAATATAATGAAGCTGTCTTGATACCACGATAGTGCTTATAATGAGCACTACCGATAAGGTAAACTGGAACACTACCAGCCCTTTGCGCAGGGTGCTATCTTTAATGCGCAGCGTATTTATACCCCTGAATATATTAAGCGGGTTAAAGGACGATAGCAATGTAGCCGGGTAAATACTGTTGAGCAGGGTTATAAATAATAAAGTGCTGCCCAAAACCTTCCATAAAGAAGGTGAAGTAAAACTTAATTCAAAATGTTTTTCTGTAAGGCTGTTAAAGTAAGGCAGGCTCAACTTTGCCAATACCAGCGTTATGCAGAGCGAGATAAGACTTATTAAAACGGATTCAACAATAAACTGTATAAATAGCTGCAGCCTTTGAGCGCCCACTATTTTGCGGATTGTTATTTCTTTTACCCGAAGGCTGGCCCTTGCAGTGGTAAGGTTTACATAATTAATGCAGGCCGTTACAATAAGCAGCAAAGCGAGTATGCTGAAAATATATACAGTTTTTTTGTTGGCATGGGCCATTGAAGAAGATTGCAGGCTGGTTTCAAAATGCAGCGTTGCTAAAGGCTGCAGCCCAATAGTAATGCTGCTGTCTTTTTTGTTGCTTTGCAGCAGGTTGGTCATTTTTTTTGCAACTGTTGCTGCAGTTGCGTTTTTGTTCAACCGTAAAAAAGTAAGAAAATTGAAGTTATTCCAGGTATCTGCGTTCTTACGGGCGTTACTGTCGGCCAGGTATGCTTCTTCTGGCAACAATACATCATAGTGAAAACTTGAATTTGCCGGGTTGTCTTTTATTACCCCCTGTACGGTATAGTTTATACTATCAAGCGCTAATATCTTGCCTGAGGCAGGGTTGCTGCCAAAATATTTTCTTGCTTTTGTTTGAGTAAGAATGATGCTAAAAGGGTTTTTAAAGAATGCAGACGGGCCCCCTTCTACAAAATCATAATGAAAAAGATTGAACCAGTTTTTATCAATATATGCCGCGTTCTTTTCTGTGAACAGCTCATTTTTAAATTTGAATGTAAGACCGTTCCAGTTAGCCGCATACAGGTTAGAGACCTGTTCTACTTCGGGTATATTTTTTTCAATTACTTCAGCAAGTTTCAGGGGCGTGGTTTCCCATATCCATTTTTCATCTTTGCTAACCTGCAGTGTGTCTGTAATGCGGTATATGTTTTCGGCATTGGGGTGGTAATTATCAAAACTGGTTTCGTTTTGCACCCACAATAAAATAAGTATGCTTGCCGTCATGCCTACGGCAAGGCCGGTTATTTTTATCGCACTTATCCTTTTATTTTTCCAGGTGGCCCTCCATGCGGGTTTTATATATGTTTTAAACATACTGCCGGGTTTCGTTTGTAATTAATTTGTAATAACTGTAATAGGTTGCAACAGTGCAGCCCGTTTATTAGTAAATGTATTATTCTGTTCTTAAACTTTTAACGGGGTTTGCCAGCGCCGCCTTTATTGCCTGGTAGCTTATGGTAGCTATCGCAATAAAAAGCGTAATACATATTGCTGCAGCAAAAACCCACCAGCTTATGCCTGTATGGTAAGCGTACCCCTCTAAAAATTTGTTAATGCCATACCACGCCAACGGAACTGCTATTATAGCTGCAACCAGTACAAGCTGCAAAAACTCTTTTGACAGCATATTTACAATTTGCAGTACACCGGCGCCCAATACCTTACGCACGCCAATTTCTTTAATCTTTGTTTCTGCCGTGTAAGTAACAAGGCCAAACAGGCCAAGACAGGATATTAGTATGGTTATTACCGCAAAGCAGTTAAACAACTCGCCTATACGCGTATCACTTTTATATAATTTATCAAATGAGTCGTCGAGGAAGGTATATTCAAAAGGATAATCAGGGTTATACTGTTGCCATACACGTTCAACCGCAGCAATGGCCTTTGAAGCGTTTTCGGCGGTAGTTTTTACATACATCTTCCAGCGCCAGCCCGGGTTGTAAAATAGTATGGCTGGCTCAATTTTATTGTGCATGTTTTTAAAATGAAAATCTTTTACAACACCCACAATAGTACCCTTTGTATCATGAAAAGTAAAGCGTTTGCCTACCGGGTTTTTAATACCCATAGCGGCAATGGCTGTTTCGTTTAATATATAATTTGAACTGTCTGCCGGTGTGCCGCTAAAGCCTTTGCCTGCCGCCAGTTTAAGGTTAAGCACATCCATGAAATTTCTTTCAACAGACATCTGGTTTATAATAAATGATTCGCCCTGTTTTTTGCCGTCCCAGTCCGCATCGCCGGTAGAAGAACCTGCGTTTAAAATGTCACTGCCCGCAGCAGTAACAGCCAGTATGCCCGGTTGTTTTAACAATTCCTCTTTAGCAGCATCATAATGGTCGTTTATACTGCCCATGTTAATGGTAAGTATATTTTCTTTATCATAACCCAGGTTTTTTTGCCTTATGTAATGCAGTTGCTGCCCTATTATTACTGTGCTTATAATTAAAATAATGCTGCAGGTAAACTGCACTGTTACCAGCACTTTTCTAAAAGCGGCTTTGCTGCCCATGCCGGTCATTCTGCCTTTTATGGCTTGAAGCGGTTTAAAAGATGAAAGCGACACTGCCGGGTAAATGCCCGCTAAAATAAAAGTTGCTGCCAGGGCTATACCATAAACACTTAATACCTGCGCACTAAAAAAATGAAATTCAATTTGTTTGCCTGCAATGTCGTTATACAACGGCATTACTGCATAAATGGCCGCTGTTGCAAGCACTAACGCCATAACAAACAGTACCAGCGATTCACCCAAAAATTGTTTTAAAAGGGTGGCCTTGCCTGCACCAATAATTTTTCGCACGCTTATTTCTTTTGCGCGTTTGGCGGCCCTTGCCGTTACAAGGTTTACATAATTTATACAGGCAATAAGCAATATAATAACAGCTACTAAAAAAAATACCCGCACTATCGTCATGCCGTTATTCTTGCCGTCAACGCCGTATAGATGCAGCTTGCTTAAAGGGTAAACAAGGTATTGCAGCGATTTTGTAAACTCTCCGCCCTGGTTTTTGCGGTGTATATCGGCCATTTTTTTGCCTATTGCTGCTGCATTAGTGCCGGGTTTTAAAAGTAAATATGTGTTGTAATTGTAATTGCCCCAATCTCCATCCAGGCTTTTCCAATAACCTTTGCCATCATAATTACGCTCCAGCAAACTAAAATTAAACACCATGTTGCAGCGTATGTTTGAGTTGGAGGGAATATCCTTCATTACACCGGTTACATGGTAAACATTTTTATCATCGGCGCTAAAACTTTTACCTAAGGGGTCGGCATCTCCAAACATTTTTTTTGCCGTGCTTTCCGATATTACTACAGACAAATCATCAGTAAAAGGCTGTTTGGGGTTACCCTTTACCAGCGGAAAGCTGAACATAGTAAAGAATGATGCATCTGCAAGACCGGCACTGGGTTCAATAAACTTTTTATTGTTATAAATGTACAATGAGCCGTTATACTTATCGCACATACGGCAGGCATCCTGCACCCCGGGCAATTCTTTTTTTGCAAAATAAGCCAGCGGGGCGGCGGTGGTGCCCCAAATAATTTCCTTGCCATCGGGCTCAAACTTTGAAGCGACTGTGTACAGGTTATTTATGTTTTTATGAAAGCCGTTATAGCTTAGTTCGTCGTTTACCCACAACAGCAGTAAAATGCTTGCCGCAAGGCTAACCGCAAGACCCGATATGTTAATGATGGAGTATGTTTTGCTTTTAAGCAGGCTGCGAAAAGTAAATTTAATAAACATTGCTTACCGCGTAATTGGTTAAATGAAATAATATAAAGAGTTACCGGGTTGCCTGTTAAATAAAATGCCTGGTTTTAATGTACAAACTACTGCCATAAGTATTGCTTTACATTAAAACCAGGCATTTAAAACCTAAAATCTATCAAATGTTTGGTGAACTGTTTTTTAGCCTATTGCAAAAACCTGTTAAGCCTGCCCGGCATTAACGAGAATGTGGGAGAACTGCTGCATTGTACTTTTTGACTGCCGCCGTTGCTGCCTGACAATGATGCCTGTTTGCTGGCCGAAAGGCTTTGGGCAGGCGTGCTGTTTTTTTTGAAGGGGTTAAACAGCAGCATTGCCACAATTAAAAACCCTGCAACACACAAACCCAATATTTTTACTGCCTGTTTTTGGGGCAGGTTTTTATTTGGCGCTATGGTTAATGGTTGCAGGGACATACAATAATATTTATAAAGCTGTTATATAAGTATATTTTCTGTAACGGTTTGTCCGTCAAGCATGCGTATAATGCGGTGGCTGTAACGGGCATCATGTTCGCTGTGGGTAACCATTACTATGGTAGTGCCCTGCTCGTTAAGCTCCGTAAGCAACTGCATTACTTCGTTACCGTTTGATGAGTCCAGGTTACCGGTAGGTTCGTCCGCCAGTATCAGCTTGGGGTGGTTTACCACTGCCCTTGCTACGGCCACACGCTGCTGCTGGCCGCCCGACAACTGCTGGGGGTAGTGGTTGCGGCGGTGCATAATCTGCACTTTGTCCAGCACCTCTTCCACCCTTTTTTTACGTTCAGCGCTTTTTACGCCGGTATAAATAAGCGGTAACTCAACGTTTTCAAACACCGTTAATTCATCAATAAGGTTAAAACTCTGGAACACGAAACCGATGTTATGCTTGCGCAGGTCGGCACGTTTGCGTTCGTTAAAATGTGCAACCTCAATGTTGTTAAACAAAAAGCTGCCGTCATCGGGGTCGTCAAGCAGGCCGAGAATATTAAGCAGTGTTGATTTGCCACAACCTGAAGGGCCCATTACTGCTACAAATTCTCCTTCCCTTACTTCCATGTTAAGTTTATTAAGGGCTACAGTTTCGACTTCCTCTGTGCGGTAGATTTTTTCCATTTCGGAAATCTTTATCATGTTGGTTGCCATGTTTGTTTTTTTATGGATTGATTAAAATTGTTATTAAACGTTGATTTTGGTATTTGGTTACACTTTTTTAAAAACTATTTTTTAAGCACCAGTTCCTGTATGTTGCCATAGTTTTCGTAACTGCTGGTAATTACCTTGTCGCCGGGTTTCAGGCCACTAAGCACTTCAAAATAATCCTGGTTCTGGTTGCCCAGCTGTATATCAACCCTGGTAGCTTTTGTGCCGTCGGCAGATACTTTAAATATCCAGTTACCGCCCGTTTGCTGAAAGAAGCCACCCCTGGGTATCATTACGGCCTGGCGTTCGTCGCTAAGTGCCAGCAGCACCTGCAGTGTTTGACCGCGGCGCAGGTCGTGCGGCACGGCGCCTACAAAATCCATATCAATCCTAAAGCGCCCGTTAGGCATTACCTGGCTATATACTTTTTTAACTACAAGCTTATAAGTGCTGTCGCCTAAAGTAAAGCGACCTTTAAGACCCGGGAATATACGGGTAAGATGAAACTCATCCGGCTCAACCTGTACTTTATAAGCACCCATTACATCTACCTGGCCAATGCGCGTACCGGGGTTTATGTTTTGCCCTATTTCCGCATCAAGAGATGTTAGCTGGCCATCCACCGGGGCGCGTACAATCAGGTCACCCACCTTTGTTTGCATAATGCCCAGCGCATTCTGGTTGCCCGATGTTATCTGCTGATCGCTCTTTGATTTTTGTGCGTTCGAAATTGAGTCCTGCTGCAATATTCTTTGCTGCAATTCTTCTTTACCCTTTAAATACAGGTAATTGTTTTCATCTTTCTTAAAATCCTGCAGGCCAATAGCCTTTTGGGCAAGTAATTTTTTATCAAGTTCATACACGCGCTGCGCGTCCCTTAGCTGGCTTTGTATATCGGCCATTTGGGTAAGTATGTTAATGGTTTGCTGGCTTGCCTGTGTTTTTGCTATCTGTGTTTGCGTCATCAGGTTATACAGGTCTGTTTGCTGCCTTACAATATCCAGTTCAAGGGTTTTGTTGCTAAGGCGTAAAATAGGCTGGCCTTTTTTCATAATAGCGCCATCCTCAACATATTTTTCTTCTACCCTGCCGCCTTCAAGCGCATCAAGGTAAATTGACCTTTGGGGCAGTACGGTACCGTTTTCAGGTATTGTTTCCTGGAAGGGGCCTTTTATAACTTCTTTAATTTCAATCCTGTCGGTTTCGGTTGTAAGTTTTGAAGGGCCTGATGTATAGTAAATGCTGCCTGCAATAAGAGCTACCAGCGCAGCTATACCCAAAATCATCAGAATACGTTTCCTGCTCCATTTCTTTTTTTCAATTACTCTGTCCACGGTTTTGTTGTTTTTAAGTTCTTAGTTCTTTTATTTGGTAAGCTTCTCTACGGCAAGTTAGCTGTAAGCTTTTTGTTATCCTAACCACCTGTACAAAAAACCATAGTTGGTTTTTAAAAAACCCGGGCGTAGAAACACCAGGTGTAATTGCACATGAGAAACCTAACCGGGTATGATTAAGTAAATAACGGTGCCAAAAAAAATAATATTGAAAAACAATAAGTTATGAAATATGCCTTAAAACAGGTGTACGCTTTTGATACACTTTGTGTCCGCTATTGTAACATGGGGGTATAGCCGGTACGAAAGCTTGCGTATATAGGATGGTTTTGGGGCCGTTTTCCCCCGCAGTGCAAGGGTACAAAAACAGGGTAATAATTTACTTTAGCAACTGCCCGGGGCTGTAATAATAATGGTCTCGTACGCAATTTCAACGCTTTCAACAGCTACCTCGTTGCCGTCAGACTTTAAATCGGTAGCCTCAATTTTAACCGGCCAGGCGTTAGTAAGTGTCCACTGCATAGCGGTATTGCCTGTTTCGTCAAGCAGCCTGATGGTTACGGCGGCACGCGGGGCGGTATTCATTTTTACCTGGTTATACCATTGCCAAAACGCATTGCTGCTTGCCAAAACGCCTTTTTTCATGGTAACGTTGCCCATTTTACCAAGGCCCGGCATTTTAACGGGCGCAAAAGCGGGGCTGCCAGCGTGCCGGTATTCAATGGGCTGTGTTTCGGTTTCAAGACCCGTTACCTCCT
>DASZUX010000031.1:0-8838 GCA_035547455.1 Chitinophagaceae bacterium | reverse complement strand
GGCTTCTGAAGAACACCATAAAAAAATCAAACATGAAATATTCAAACCATAAACTGCTGTTGTTGGCTCTTCCTTTACTGTTTATCGCATGCAAACCAAAAACCCCGCAGGAACGGGTATTGGGAACTTGGCTTGTAAAAGACGACAGGGATACAAGCCGCACCGAAAAGGTAACTTTTTACAAAGACACTTTAGTTACGGAAAAAATATTTCACACCGGGGCCCCCGTTAAAAAAGAGCCGGCAGAATACAGGGTTAGCGCCGATGGCAAAACATTGATGGTTAAACCTGTTGCCGAAAAGGACTCTGTAGTATTAAACATTCTTTTATTAAATGATACTACAATAAGGATGCTCCTGCCATTTGATAACAGTCATGATACAATCGTCTTTATACGCACAAAATAAGCTGCTGTAACTTGCATGTGTTGCAATGGCAACGAGGCGTAATGTATTTGCCTGCATTATTAATGCTGATGCAATACATTTGTAGTACGTTACATTAAATGCCTGCACATGAAAAAAGCTTGCCTGTTTATCCTATACATTTCTTTTACCTGCACATCGTTCTCACAAACTTATACAGCCAACTGGCAGTCACTGGATGCAAGACCCATTCCACAGTGGTTTACCGATGCAAAGTTTGGCATTTTTATACACTGGGGGCTATATTCTGTGCCGGCATGGGGGCCAACTGCCAAAGACGGGGCTGATGTGTATGAACGCTATGCTGAATGGTACTGGTACCGGTTGATGGACACCAGCAAAGGCGGCAAGAAAGTACATGACATGTTTAAAACCTTTCATGATAAAACTTACGGCCATGATTTTAAGTACCAGGACTTTGCCAAAAGCTTTACTGCCAGCATGTTTAACCCCGCACAATGGGCAGCAATCATAAAGTCATCAGGGGCCAAATACGTTGTGCTTACTTCAAAACACCACGAAGGTTTTACACTTTGGCCCAGTAAACAATCATGGAACTGGAACGCTGTTGATGTAGGCCCGCACCGCGACCTTGCCGGCGACCTTAGTGAGGCCGTTAAAAAAGCCGGGCTGCACATGGGCTTTTATTACAGCCTGTACGAATGGTTTAACCCTGAATACAAAACAGATTTTAACGGCTATGTTGACGACCACATGATACCCCAGATGAAAGACCTTGTTACAAGATACCAGCCTGATATTTTATGGACGGACGGCGAATGGGAACATACCGCAGCCCAGTGGAAAAGTGAACAATTTTTAAGCTGGCTGTATAATGAGTCGCCCGTAAAAGACAACGTAGTGGTAAATGACCGCTGGGGCAGTGATACACGCAGCAAGCACGGCGGGTTTTATACCACTGAGTATGACCTTGAAGGCAGCAACAACTTAAAAGACAAAGTAATTACGCACCCGTGGGAAGAATGCCGTGGCATAGGCGAATCTTTCGGCTACAACAGGAATGAAGATTTAGCCAATTATCAAACGTCCGGCCAACTGGTAAAAGTGCTTATTGAAAAAGTATCGCGCGGCGGCAACCTGCTGTTAGATATTGGCCCTACTGCCGATGGCCGCATACCTGTTATAATGCAGCAGCGACTGGAAGATATGGGCAACTGGCTTGCCATAAACGGGGATGCCATTTATGGTACCAGCCAATGGGCGGCTGCCCCGGCCAAAATGCCCGGCGATGTTTATTTTACCTCTAAAGGAAACGACCTGTATATACTTTGCACAAAATACCCGGTACAGCCGCTGCACATACCGGGCGTTAAAAGGCCCGCTGCTGTAACGCTACTGGGGTATAACGGAACCGTAACTTCATCTTTTAAAAACAATATACTTACTATACAACAGCCCGTTTTAACGGTCATCAACAGTAACCTTACTTTTGCCTGGGTATTTAAAGTTACGGGCGCATTATAGCACTTTTAAGAAAAGTGTAACGCTGCCATTTTAGCAACGGGTTATTTTAATAAGTACAATTGTTATATGAAAGCCATAACCCTGCTGATGGTTGCCATACTATTTTGCCCGCAGGCAAAAGCCCAAAGGCCTCCCTTTTTTTATCATAACTCCCACGATGAGTGGTACCTTAAACAAGCCGCCGAACTTTTACCCGAATATTACCGCAAAGCGCAGTTTGACAGCATACAGCTATACATAAACGCCACGGCTAACACCACACGCCACCCATACGTTTTTGCCACCAGGCTGCTGTTAAAAATGCAGGCTGACAGTTTTAATATAAGCATGTTTAAAACACGCTATTTTATTGATTCGCTGCAGCAATACGCCTACATGGTAAGGCTATCACAGTCTGTAACACCGCCCATAGGCGAACAGCCCGGCACACGTTTACAGGATATGCCATACGAGGACAGGCTTTATTTATTTGATGCTGTGTGGGCAAAGCTTTTAATAGCCGCAAACCGGTTAGACAGCACAGAAACTTTTTTATGCCGGGTTATTGCAGGACAGGTAGAAAGCCCTGCCGATTCAATACACCAGCACCGCTACAATTATCCTGAGCTTGATTCAATGCTTGCCAGTCGCAGCCTGCTGAGAAGAAGCAGCTTTGCCGGCAACCTTGCCATTGGTGCAGGCGTATGGGCACCGCAGGGCAATGCATCCCGGCTGGGTGTACATCCTTCCATTGATATGCTTTTGGGTGTAAGAAACAAGCTTAACCAGGTGGATCTTACTATCAATTTGCGTTTTGGGCGCACCCCGCATGATTACGTGGTTTTAAGAAGCGATTCGCTGTACAGCCGCCACTATTACCTTGGGGGTTATGTTGGTGCAGACTATACCCGCTATTTATACCATTCCCTGCATTTTGAGGCAGGTGTAACTGCGGGCATAGGCTATGATTCATACGATATAGCAATTGATGGCAGCGATAACGGAGACTATACCAATGATTACCTGAAACCGTTAGAGATAGGGTCGCTTAACCTGAACACCGGGGTGCGTATGAATATATTTTATACTGAAAGGGCTTATATAGGCCTGCATGGTAAATTTAATTACATACGCTATAATAACAAGGGCGGTACGCCAATGGACGGGAATGCATTTAGCCTTTCATTGGTATTTGGCCATAATTAACAGACCTGACGGTATAATGCTATTGTTTGGGGAATGTATTTTTTTCTTTATCTGTTTGTTCATTTTGGGTAGGCTTAAGCCTGCCGGATTCTTTAAGCTTTTGATTTAATATCCATTCTATCTGGCCGTTAACACTGCGAAATTCATCATTGGCCCACCTTTCAAGGGCCTTATACGTTGCTTCATCAATACGTAAAACAAAACTCTTCTTCACGCCACAGCATTTAATCGGTCAAAATAATAATACTACCAGTGTCCATTACAGCGGTTATTTTTTGCGGCAGGCTATGCACGTCTTATTGATATAAAGTACCTGTATTCAATACGGGGGTTGCTGCTTTCTCACCACACAAAACTACCATCAGGTTGCTTACCATCGAAGCCTTTTTCTCTTCGTCCAATTGCACTATTTCTTTTTTACTCAGCATTTCAAGGGCCAATTCTACCATGCCCACGGCGCCTTCAACAATTTTATACCGTGCCGCAACAATAGCGGTAGCCTGCTGGCGCTGCAACATTGCACCTGCAATTTCAGCGGCATAAGCAAGGTGGCTTATGCGAGCTTCGCGTACCACGATGCCGGAACTTGCAAGGCGTTCGTTCAGTTCGTTTTCCAGCAGGGCGGTAACTTTCTCGCCTCCATCGCGCAGTGTTACTTCTGCAGTAGCATCTTCCATCTGGTCGTAAGGGCAGGTAGTGGCCAGGTGACGGATGGCAGATTCACTCTGGATCTTTACATATTCGGTATAGTTGGTCACGTCAAAAGTAGCTTTGTAGGTATCGTTTACCTGCCATACTATTACGGCAGCAATTTCAATGGGGTTGCCCATTTTGTCGTTTACCTTAAGCTTATTGCTTTCAAAGTTGTTTACCCGCAGTGATACACGTGTTTTACGATACAGGGGATTTACAAAGCGAAGGCCGTTTTCTTTCGCAGTACCCACGTATTTACCAAAAAAGGTACATACAGCTGACTGGTTTGGGTTAATAACAGTTAGGCCCTTAAACAGGAAAACAGCGGTAATAAAAAGGATAAGGCCTATCCAAAAAACCGGGGAAGGCGGCTCATTATTGCCATTTATACCTGTAGCAAAAAGGTAAATGCCGGCAGCTAAGCAAATTAATGCCAGCAGCAGTGCAAGAAAGCCCGGTACCGGGGTCATATTTCTTTCCATAAAATTCGTTTTGATATTAATTTGATATCAAAAATATAGCAGGCTGTGTTCTGCTCAAAATATTATTTTTATGAGGAAATTTTGGGCTTATGAAAGGTAAACTGGCTTTATGGGCGATAGCCTGCTTTTTTAGTTTAACGGCTTTTGCAGGCAAGGCTGATACGGTTATGATATA
Organism: Chitinophagaceae bacterium; assembly: GCA_035547455.1. Taxonomy (GTDB): domain Bacteria; phylum Bacteroidota; class Bacteroidia; order Chitinophagales; family Chitinophagaceae; genus JABDFW01. The sequence continues at coordinate 4,393 of DASZUX010000031.1, read as the reverse complement.
CAGCAACGCCATGCACAGGGGCATTAAGTGCGTGGTTATAACCCCGGATGATTATAATACCACGGGCAAGGCTTTACCCGTGCTTTACCTGCTGCATGGTTACAGCGGCAATTACAGCGACTGGATAAAGAAAGTGCCGGCAGTTAAGCAATATGCTGACGACTATGGGTTGATAATAGTATGCCCTGACGGCGCCTTTAGCAGTTGGTATTTTGACAGCCCGGTTGACAGCACCATGCGTTATGAAACTTATGTAGCCGCTGAAGTACCTGCTTATATTGACGCGCATTACCGCACCATTAAGGCAAGGGAGGGGCGCGCCATTACGGGGCTTAGCATGGGCGGTCATGGTGGTCTTTTCCTGGGCTTGCGTCATTCTGAAACTTTTGGCGCCTGCGGCAGCATGAGCGGCGGTGTTGACCTTAACGATGTAAAAGGCAAATTTGATGTAGATAAAAGAATAGGCGATACCGTTAATCATCTTGCCAACTGGACGGCTTATTCGGTTTCACACATCATTGAAACAAAACCGGCACACCCACTGCACATTATATTTGACTGCGGCACAGAAGACTTTTTCTACCGCATTAACCACGCGCTGCACGAAAAAATGGTGGCGTTGCACATACCGCATGATTATATTGAGCGTCCCGGCGGCCATAGCTGGGAGTATTGGGCAAACAGCATTAAATACCAATTATTGTTCTTCAGCGATTATTTTAGGCATTGAGGGCTATATAGTAAATTTACGGTTAATGATTGCTTATGGACATACCTGTTGACTGGCTTTCGGCCGATATTACGCGCATTTTGGTAGCCCTGGTAATTGGTGCTATTATTGGCGCTGAACGCGAGTATCGTTCAAAGTCTGCAGGGTTAAGAACGATGATTTTGGTATGTACCGGTTCCTGCCTGTTTACTTTGGTATCAATAAAACTTGGCGCACCCGCCAATATTGACAGGGTAGCTGCCAATATTATTACCGGCATAGGTTTTATTGGCGCAGGGGTAATATTTAAAGACGAAAACCGTGTTACCGGCATAACCACTGCTACTACCATTTGGATTGTTGCCGCCCTTGGCATGCAGGTTGGCCTTGGCGAATACAAAATAGCATTTATTATAACCGGTATAATACTGGTGGTACTTATATTGCTGGTGTACCTGCAGGATGCTATAAGCGAGGTAAACCAACTGCGCAACTACCGTATTGTTTGCGAGTACCAGGAGGAAACCCTGCAAAAATATGAGAGGCTTTTTAAGAAGCATCATTTAAAACCCCTGCGCGGACGGCAGAGTAAAAGCGGCAGTTCTATAACCGGTAACTGGCTTGTACAGGGCGCAGTCCATAACCACGAGGCTCTTATAGCCGAACTGCTGAAAGACAAAGAGATAGTTGAGTTTGACTTTTAAAATGGCATCACAAAGAGATAGTTGAGTTTGACTTTTAAAATGGCATCTTTAGTTGCCCGTAGCCCCATCGCGCACCTTTATTTTTTTCTTGCCCGAATTCTTTTTTTCCCAGGCTTTTACCACGTCAGGCACTGCATCATCTTTTTTAGCCAGGCTTGAATCACGCCTTGCCAATTGGGCCGGCACCCGGCCTGCATAAGGGTTTATTTTATTTTTGGTATTGCCTGTTGGCTTATAGGTAAGCGGGTCAACCTGCTGGCCCAGTACGTACGTTTCCTGTTTAGTAATCAAGCCTGTTTCAGGGTTATAATAAGTCCACCTGCCATGCGGGGTGGTACTGGCATCCACTTTAATAACCCTAAGCACAATTTTATCGGGGTCTTCCAAAGTAGGCACGGGTATAGTGTCATAAGGGTTATCCGGGTTGGTAGCTTTCCAGCTCTCCTCATGCTCAAGCCCCATTAATGTATAGTAATCGCAAATACCATCTTTTTGCCCCCAGCGATAGTTTTCAATAGCCAAAATATCACCTTGTGCACTGTATTTTCTCCATGTTCCTTCTTTCTTATCATTTAAAAATATGCCTTCCTCGCTGTAGCCGGGGTTGCCATATTTAGCCGGAACGTTTACTACCCACTTACCCTGTTTCATATTACTGTAATCAGTACAGTTAAGGGTATCTTTCCGCACACCAATCATGTATGTTTTGCACTGGCTGTGTGCCTGTGTTGCAACCAGTAAGCCAAGTATAAAAAGCCAGCGCATAAATTTTATTTTATACAAAGGTAGCATAACCCTTATAACGAAAACCGGGCCGGGAAATTGCCAGGCTGTTTAAAACGCTTCTGCAATATTTATAAACAGCCCCCGGCTGCCGTGCAGGCCAAAACCATAGTCAATATCAATATTGGTCTTGCTTACCTTGTTAAGTTTTACCCTAAGGCCAAGACCGGCAGCCGGCTGCACATACTTAAATGTATAGTTACCCGGCCATTCGGCAAAGCTTTGGGCATTTACAAACACTACGCCGCCCAATAAGCCGTTTCGCGTAATACCATAACGGTACTCACTTTCAAGGTACAGCATTTGCCTGCTCCTGAACCTGCCTTGTATATACCCGCGCCCGGTGTTGGTATAGGTATCCCACGCGGTGGAGGGGAGGTCGAGGTAGGGCGGCGTACCGCTTAACACAAGCCAGTCATACGTCCAAAAAGCTAATACATTGTTAGACCGTGCCGGGAAATGAAAGTATTTTCTTGCATCCACCAGCAGCGACTGCCAATTATTATCGCTGCCCAAAAACTTATAGTTGTTGCGGTATATTATATTGGCATAAGCGCCCGCTGTGGGATAAATGGGATCATCCCTGCCATCATAAAGTAAATCAAGCGATATGCCGGACGATACTGTTTTTTTTGCGGGTCCGTACTCGTCAAAATCGCTTTTGCTGCCATCTTCGTAGCCTGCTTCTTTAATACCCCAATGGTAATCAAGATTATAACCAACCCCTACATAAAAATCGCCGCTTACCCGCCGCAGCATGGTTTGGTAAATGCGGAAATAGGAATAATCAATTAAATCAGCACTGTCAATTTTACTGTTGCCGCCCAGTCCATAGGTATCCTGCGGGTATTTTGAAATGCGCCAGTCGCCAACAAAATTATAGTTACCTCCCTTTGACCATATATTGGACTGTGCCGGCACTACTACCTGGTTATTTTGCGTAAAAGCAATGCTTGCGGTAACAGTAGATACTTTTACAAGGGAATCCTGCTCGCTGCCATTTTTAAAAGCAACATTACCGGCCAAAATAGCAGCCAGCCGTGTTTGAAGCGTGTAGCCAATGGCCGGGAAGATAGAAAAGTGAAGGTTGTGACCCTCGTCGCCGGTTTTTGCCTTGCTGTGCAGGTGAAGCACCTTTTTAAACACATCAGCCATATCTACCTGCCTGGTGGCAGGCAAGGTACCTGTTTTAATACCGGCTGTATCAGCCCCGGGGCTAACCTGGGCAAAAGCGCCGGTATATAACAACAGCATAACCAGGGATATGGAGAAACGTATTTTTATGGGCACTTATATTTAAGCAATATTGACAAATATCGCGGCGGTAAGTTTACTGCCTGCTGTTAAAATTGCCAAAATCGGTTAATCATGCTTTAATGTCTGTAAAATATTGTACCGCAAGTGCATAGCCATTTAAGCCAAGTCCGCCTATGGTGCCTTTACATTTAGCAGATACATGGGATATCTTCCTGAAATCTTCTCTTGCATGTACATTGCTTATATGCACCTCTATCACCGGTACGGTAATAGCCGCAATGGCATCGCCTATAGCTACAGAAGTATGGGTATAACCGCCGGGGTTCATTATAATACCGTCATAATCAAAGCCCACTCTTTGCAGTTCGTTTATAAGTTCGCCTTCAACATTGCTTTGATAGTAGTTAAAATGTACAGCAGGAAACAACTGCCTGAGTGTTTCAAAATATTGCTCAAAGGTTTTAGAACCATATACTGCAGGCTCTCTTGTACCAAGCAGGTTAAGATTAGGGCCGTTTATTATGGCTATTTTCATAATCACCGGTTAAATAATGTAAATATAGGTGTACCGCGGTATTGACTTTTGCTTTTTCCTTTTTCAACTTGCTGGAAAAATTACACAAATGACTTTTTTACAAGCCCTTTACGGAAGCCAGTACCGGGAAATATCTCAAAAAGGTAAAGATGGCGCCAAAGGCAGGCTTAATGGCAACCTGTTTTTATGTGCGTTCATCCTGCTAATTGTCTTTACCATTATCACTTCAATTCTCACTTTTTATCCTTCGTCAAACAATGCTTTTACAAAAGCCATACGTAAAATATATCCTTTTGAAAGCGGTAAGATGATTGCTTTTGAGCTTACCCCGCCCGTGTTTGGCCTGTTGTACCTTTTTGTTGCAAATACAGTAGGCAGCATTGCTAATTTTAACCGGCTAATTGC
>DASZUX010000030.1:0-3438 GCA_035547455.1 Chitinophagaceae bacterium | reverse complement strand
AAGGAGATATTAGCAGGCCCTTTGTTAACATGGGTAAACAATGGGCTGCATTACCTGCCAGTTACTCCACAGGTGCGGCTTACGCAGATTTTGACCGTGATGGGAATATTGACCTTGTGGTTAACAATATGTATGATGAAGCGGCAGTATATAAAAATACCGGTGAGCGGCACAGTTATCTTACAATAAGTTGCAACGGTTTACCGGGTAATAATTTTGGCATAGGCGCTAAGGTGTACTTAATAAATAAAGGAACGCTGCAGTATGAAGAGCTGATACCAACAAGGGGTTTTCAATCAGCTTCAGAGCCGAAATTACATTTTGGCACCGGTACACTTACCACCATTGACAGCGTTTTGATAATATGGCCAGGCCAGTCGTTTCAGCTTATTACAAATGTTAGTACTAACAAACAGCTTAATGTTTTTGAAAAAGATGCCGGGGGCATCTTTGAGTACCAAAAATTCTTTACGCCTAAGCCATTGCTGTTTACGGATATTACCGACAGTATCGGCCTGCCCTGGCGTCACAAGGAAAATTATTATTCTGACTTTAATGGACAATATCTTATACCCCATGAACTTTCTACCGCAGGCCCTAAAATAGCTGTGGCAGACGTAAATGGCGATGGGCTTGATGATATTTATGTGTGCGGAGCTAAGTTCCAGGCCGGGGGTTTATTTCTGCAAACGCCGGGTGGCCATTTTACGAGCCAGGCTGAACCGGCATTCAAAGCAGACTCGTTATATGAAGATGCGGATGCTGTTTTTTTTGACGCCAATAACGACGGCTACCCGGATTTATATGTGGCAAGCGGTGGTTACGAGGATTATGCCGCCCCCGCTTATTTGCAAGACAGGCTTTACCTGAATGACGGCCATGGCAATTTTACACACGCTAACACGCTGCCGCCAATGGCCGAAAATAAATCTGTTGTTTGCGTGGCAGATATTGACCATGACGGAGACCTGGATGTGTTTGTGGGGGGGAGGGCTGTTAAAGGAGCCTATGGCCTTACGCCAAAATCGTACCTGCTTTTGAATGATGGCCGGGCAAATTTTACAGTTGCGGGTGATAAGCTGGCAGAAGGATTGCAGAACATTGGCATGGTTACATCTGCATGTTTTGCAGACGTAAATAAAGACGGTTGGCCTGACCTTTTGGTGGCAGGGGAGTGGATGCCGGTAACGTTGTATATAAACTATAAGGGTAAATTTGAGCATACGGCCCTTCCTGCAGAAAGTGGCCTTTGGCAAAGTGTTTATGCAGACGATATTGATGGAGATGGTAATACGGATATTGTTGCGGGCAATTATGGCATTAACTCAAAACTGCATGCCTCGGCAGATGACCCCCTGCGTTTATACCTGAAGGATATGGACAACAACGGCAGGCTTGAGCAGTTGCTCACCTATTCAATAAAAGGAAAAGAATATACCTTTTTACAGAAAGATGATATTGAACGGCAATTACCGGTAATAAAGAAAACATACCCGAACTATGCTGATTTTGCGGGCAAAACAGTGCAGGAGGCATTTGGCGGCATGTTGCAGGGCGCCCAGGTACTTACAGCAGCTACGATGAGCACTATAATGCTTAAAGGCGATGGTAAGGGCGGTTTTACACAGGTTACACTGCCTGTTGAAATGCAGCGGTCACCCGTGTTTGCCTGGCTTAAAACAGGTAATAACGCCCTTGTTAGCGGCGGTAACCTGTATGGCGTTGCGCCTTACGAAGGCCAGTATGATGCCAGCTACGGCAATACACTGGCAATACATGGCGAAAAATTAGTTAGGTGGGTATCTCCGGTGCTATCTGGGTTTTATGCACGCGGTGAAATAAGGGATATTAAACCTATTAAAATTGCTGGCCGTAAAAATGCGTTTGTGGTTGCATTAAACAATGCGCCGCTAAAGTTTTTTGCTTATTAATATATGGGGAAGTGTAATGCTATTTCAACCTGGGATGAATCGTTATTAGGTAATCTATTATTTAAATATTTTTCATAAGTAGCGGCTACCAAACGCAGAAAATGATCTTGCACGTATTTGTTCATTGCTGCATAAAGGGCTGTGCGCCCCGCAAAACTCCCCTTATAATAACCAACAAGCATGTGGGCATTTGCAGGCATTTTCATAAATGTAATCCCATCCCGGGGTTGCGCTGTTTTATTAACCGGTATTCCCGCTTCTACTTTTAGTGAATCATTGCCCATCTTGTAATAGTGCATAATACAGGGCTGCGTTATTGTTAAATGATTGGCAGCAATAAAGCCGTTCATTTTGTTGTATAAATCCTGTATTTCCGCATACTTAGCTTTTGCGGGGACTGTTTTTTTTGTCGTTACAACTATGGTGTCAATAACCGGGTGTACCTCTATGTTAAAGCCATAATATTTTGCAGGTGTTTCTATATAGCTTTTCAGGCTGTCAATCGCTACATTTTCATTGCCATTGGCAGAAAGATGAAATACTGCCTGCAATATAGTTTTAGGCCGCACCACCAAAATAGTGGTCGAATCATCCTGCAGAGAGGGTATTGCATTATAGCAGTAAGTACGGCTTTTACCGTTAACGGTATCCGTAATAATAAATGATGCACCTTCGTTTTTTACCCGGAGACTGTAGCCGGAAGCTTTTAGAGTAAAAATTTTTAAAGCATTGTCCTGTATAACGCCGCAACCGCCTCCGGCACAAGCTGATGCAAAAGCAGGGTGCCATTTTTGCCATTCGGCAGGGGAGCTTAATTCCCTGAAAGTATTTAGCATTGAAGCGCGGATAACAACCTTCTCTTCAACATCTACCTTTACAAAGCTGCAAATAGTTACAGCAACAACAAGTACAGCAGCAATAATGGCAACAACACGTTTAGTCATGGTATCTGTTAAGGATAAGCTTACAATTGAACTTTAATGTGAGGCAAAAATAATTTGACGGAAAAATAAAAAAATAAAGCGGCCTTTGTTTTAACATTGCAGCAACAGCATTTTCGGTGGGTTAAGGTAATTAATTTGTGAGTGAGTTATGCTTTCATATTGTTTAATTTTTATCTTTCATGTTGTATTGATTTAATACTGTACTAATTGTTTTCAAAACGGATTTTATGAAAAAAATTTTGCTTGCTGTAATCTTATTTTTTAATGCTATCCTGCTGTTTGCCCAGGAAGATAACGATACGTGGACACTGAAAGCCGTTAATATTGACCCCTATAATTACTATGGCGAAACTGTTGCCAACGGCATGATTGGCATTGTCTCGTCAACCGACCCGTTTAAAGTAAAAGATGTTGTGCTGAACGGTGCGTTTGACCTGTATGGCCGGGGAAGAGTGAGCAATATATTAAAGACTTTCAATTTTTTAAATATGTACCTGGAAGTGGACGGAGCCCGCATTGAAAGCTTTAAGCAGGTACAAAATATGCAGCAGGTGCTTGATATG
>DASZUX010000029.1:0-4051 GCA_035547455.1 Chitinophagaceae bacterium | reverse complement strand
GCCACTCCTCATGCGGCATAGCGCCGGGTGGCGCCGGCTGCCGGGGCTGTACCGTAGTGCTGGTTAAAATGCTTACGGTGCCTGAGTTTATGTTGGTGGTGTAAATGGTTTTGGCATCGGGCGTAACGTATACCATGTGCGTTCTGTCCTGCCCGGTGCCCATGCTCCAGTCCACCTTGCCCGTAGCAGGGTTGTAACAGCCTACTGCCTTTGAGCCTTCCGCAGTAAACCATACTTTACCGTTGGCAAACGTAATGCCATGCGGGCCATACAGCGGCCTTGTGTCAATAGTAGTAAGCGGTTTACCGGTGGTAAGGTCAAGCACGTTTATTTCATGCAGGCTGCCGCCGCCGTAAATAGTAACATAGGCTGTTTTGCCATCGGCGGAGGCAATTACTTCGTGCGGGTCGCTGCCAACAGGCATAGAGGCTAATACTTTTAATGTGGCGGGGTCAACAATGTTTAGGGTGTGGTTGTTTTTTGAAAGTGCCAGCAGCGTACGTTTTGGTACACCCGTTTGTGCACTGCATAATGTTGCAAACACAAATGTTACTAATATAAAACCTGCTTTTAAAAACATGGTGACAGGATGGGTTACTTTTTTCATGGCCTGTAAATTTTTGTTGGTAAACAGAATATTCAGCAATATACAAGCGGCAATGCCTGGGTGAATGCAACCGTTACTGTACCTGGCTGCGCAAAACATGCGCAGGTGAATAATATTATGCAATTTAGTATTAAAATAATGAAAGCCATGCACAAAAAAACAGTATTAATAACCGGCAGCACCAGTGGCATTGGTCTTGGTATTGCAAAAGCGTTTGCTGAAAAAGGGTACAACATTGTGTTTAACGGGTTGGAGGCCAACGGTGCAGCCATAGCAGCAGGGGTAGCCCTGCAATACAAGGCAGAGCATATTTTTTCACCGGTGAATATGCTGGATACAGATGGATTGAAAAGCCTTGTATATGCAGCCATACAGCGCTTTGGCACATTGGATGTGCTTGTTAACAATGCGGGCATACAGCATGTGTCGCCTGTTGAGCATTTTGATACGGCCAGGTGGAATGATGTGCTGGCGGTAAACCTGTCAGCACCCTTTCATCTTATAAAAGCCGTATGGCCTTACATGAAGAAGAACAATTTTGGAAGGATTATTAATATAGCGTCGGCGCATGGCCTTGTTGCATCAGAAAATAAAAGTGCCTACGTGGCCAGCAAGCACGGCCTTATAGGACTAACCAAGACCGCTGCACTGGAAGGTGCTGCACATAATATTACCTGCAATGCTGTTTGCCCAGGCTATGTGCACACGCCGCTGGTACAACAGCAAATAACGGGCAGGGCTGGAGAGTATGGTTTAACAGAAGAACAAGCCGCGGAAAAGCTGTTTTTGTCAAAACATGCCATAAAACAATTTATACCTGTGGAAGCTATTGCTGCAATAGCGCTGTTTCTTGCTTCACCGGAAGCATACGCGGTAACAGGCGGCGCGTTTCCGGTTGACGCGGGTTGGGTTGCGCAGTAACGGTATTGTATTGCAGCTTTTTATAATTGTAAATACCAGCATTGTAAATTTGCCTTATCCTGAAGGAATTAATTTTTTCGGTTATTTTAATTTCTTTGTCTTCATCAAACTGATGTTGCAGTAGTAAAGCAGGATGTACGTGGTAATCTTACCCTGGTTAACAGCGTTCCTGCAAAGCATAGTAAATTTCAGCGGCCAATAGTGCCGTTGTGGTATTTTGATACAAAAAAATTTCAGAGGGTGTATAACAGAGATTCAAAGACCAATTACCTGGTAATTGATGACGAGAAGAATATTATGATATACAGCGTTGAGCAAAAAAAAGTAGTAAGAACTATTCCGCACAAGGAGGGTAAAACTACTATTGAAGTGTACCTGGCTAAAGAAGGGGCCATTATGGTATCAGAATACAATAAAAAAGAAAAGCAAACATTGGTTTCCATCGAAACATTGTAGCCGGAAAGGGGGGGATACGTTTGTATAAACAGGCCGGTTTGTTTTATTGCAACCCGCCTGTTTATACTATATGGTAGTTTTATACTTTTCCTGCAAAATGCTCCTTCATTGCTTCCGGGTAATCTGCCAGTGCAACTTCCGGGGCTGCAATTTCAGGGTGCCACAGCTTTTCCCACTCAAAGCTGTAAAAGCCTTTATAGCCATTATTATACAGCAGGTCAACGGCCTCAAATACAGGCACATCGCCTTTGCCTAAAAGCACGTATCCCAGCTTGTCATCTGCCAGCAGTTTCGCGTCCTTTATATGCGTGTGGTGAATATAAGGCTTCAGTTTGGCATATACAGCGGCAACCGGCTCTCTTGTTATTGTCCACATATTTGCTATATCCCACACAAGGCCGGTGTGCAGCCCTGCAGCCTGCTCCATTACTGTAACAATATGATCAGCATGTACCACGTCGCCGTGGGTTTCCATCAGCACGGTAACATTGGTATTTGCTGCAAATTCACCCAACTCCTTTAACCCGCCTGCAATAAACGCAAGCGCTTCATTCTTGTTTTTATCCTTTGGCAGGTTGTTGGGAAACACGCGTACATACGGGCAGCCGGTTTGCTGGGCCAGTGTAATAAAGCGCCTGGCATCATCCATGTTTTTTTGCCTTTCGGCAGGGTCTGCAACATGCAGGTTGCATGATGAGCCAAGGTCAACCAGCCGCAGGCCATGCTGCTTTAACAGCTTTAAGCTGGCCTGTATATTGGCGGGTGTGCTAAAGGCCGGTGTTTTGGTCAGGTCCAGTTCTTTTTGTATGCCCCTTAGTTCAATGCCTTTATAGCCGTGTGCGGCAGCAAACAGTACTATTTCATCAAAGCTCCACCCGGGGCAGCCCAGCGATGAAAAACTTAAAGGCGGCAGGCTTTTGTTACCTGCAAACGCGGGCAGTGCAAGTAAACCTGCGGTTGCAACCGCAGACGACTTTATAAAGTTTCGGCGTGATGTATAGCGCATACAATCATTAGTTTATTACGAAGGTAAAAAGGCAGCGGCAATAAACGGTAATATAATACCGGTAAATGCTGCTGCTATAAAAAGAAGTAGCAACAGTGCGGTATAAAATTCCCTTACCTTTACCTCCTTTAAAATAATCCCGCTCATGTTTAAAAAATGCTTGCCTCTTGCTGCTATTATCGTTTTTGCAGCAATGGCCCATGTAAACGCACAGGCTCCCAATACGCTTACACAACAGGAAAAGAAAGACGGCTGGCAACTGCTGTTTGATGGTAAAGATTTAAAAGGCTGGCATTCCTTCCAGGAAAATGCACCGGGCAAAAGCTGGATGGTTAAAGACGGTATGATTACGCGTATTAAAAATGCACAAAGCAAGCCCGAAGATTACCGCGACCTGGTAACCGACGGTGAGTATGAAAATTTTGACTTTAAGGTAGAGTGGAAGATTGATGCAGGCAGTAACAGTGGCATAATGTTTTACGTAAACGAAGGGCCACAGTTTCACGAAACCTACGAATCAGGCCCCGAAATGCAGGTAACTGACCTGTATGTTGATGGCGACAGCCGTATACATAAATGCCGTGCAGGCTGCCTGTATGACCTTATTGAAGTAGATACCGAATGGGTTACCGTAGGCGGTAAATGGAATGTTTATGAAATAAAAGCCGATCACGGCCACCTGCAGTTTTTTCAAAACGGGCACAAGGTAGTTGATACACAGATGTGGGATGATAACTGGCGTAAAATGATTGCTGAGAGCAAGTTTAGTGAATGGCCGGGTTTTGGCACATTTAAAAAGGGGCACCTATCCTTCCAGGGTACGGAGTATGGCAACATATACTTCCGCAACATAAAAATAAAACCGCTGTAGCACACGCATACAGGCAATACACATAAAAAAATCAGCCCGGTACAAAAATGACCGGGCTTTTTTATGTGTACCACTGGTATTGTATAGTTCTTTTTTCTGGTGTAATTTACCTGCTTATTACACCACTACTTATGCTTAAGCGGATATTACCCTGCTTTTTATTAACGTTTACTTTTATTTGCTGCCGTGC
>DASZUX010000028.1:0-14971 GCA_035547455.1 Chitinophagaceae bacterium | reverse complement strand
GTATTGACATTGATGTAGTGGGACAAAGCGGCTACCTGGGTTTACCCTTTCACAGGGTGTACTTTACAACAGGTACTGATGCGGTGGAAAACCTGCCATCCAGCAGGTTTAAGCTGCCTGTGGGTGCGCGGTTAAACTATTTTTTAGGCGACAAGATTATTTTACGCACCTATTACCGTTATTATATGGATGACTGGGGCATACGTTCCCACACGGCAAGTCTTGAGGTGCCCGTAAAAATTACGCCGTTCTTCTCGGTTGCGCCGTTTTACAGGTATTACGTGCAAACGGCTGCGGATTATTTTGCCCCTTACATGCAGCATAAAGAAACCGACACTTATTATACCAGCAATTATGCTTATTCAGCATTTTCAAGCAATTATGCCGGCGTTAATATACGTATTGCACCGCCAAAGGGGTTGTTTAACAGCTACCTTAATACGCTTGAAATAAGGTATGGGCATTATACCCAAACCACAAGTCTTACATCAAATGTTATATCGTTTGCTTTTACTTTTAAATAATACTTCGTTAAGGGAGGAGGAAAGGAAAAAGGGGCTGACAGCGGCCCCTTTCCTGTTGTATATCACGTTTAGCTAAATAAAATCTACCAGATCCTCACCCTTGCACTATCCGGCCGGTACATTTTATCTCCGGGTTTTACATTAAATGCTTCATAAAAAGCATCCACATCACTAAATGGCCCGTTTACACGGTATTTAGCAGGTGCATGCACATCAGTTAACACCTGGTTGCGCAACGCGTCGGGACGTATATTTTCCAGCCAGCCCAACGCATAGCCCAAAAAGTATCTTTTGGCGGGGCTAAGCCCTGCTATTGGCTGGTTGTTTTTATACTCATCGGTCTGTTTAAAGGCATCCCAGCCCAGCAACACACCGCCCAGGTCTGCAATATTTTCACCAAGGCTTATTTTCCCGTTAAGGTGCAGTGTATCTACCGGCACATACTGGCTAAACTGGTCAGCAAGCATATTGGCCCTCTGCTGAAATTTGGCGGAGTCATCTTTTGTCCACCACATTTTAAGGTTGCCCTTTGCATCGTATTGCCTGCCTTCATCGTCAAAGCCATGCGTTAGTTCGTGGCCGATGGTAGATGCTGCTGCATAGCCATACACAATGGCATCATCCAGTTCGCTATCCTTATAACCAGGCACTGTAAATATGCCAGCCGGCAGCACTATTTCGTTATTGCTGGGGTTATAGTAGGCGTTGTATGTTTGGGGAAACATGCCCCACTCGTCTTTATCAACCGGCTTACCCAGTTTATCTACGTTATAGTTATGCCAGAATACATTTGCACTTACAAGGTTTTGTACAAAACTCTCCTTACCTACTTTTAGGGCCGAAAAGTTTTTCCATTTATCAGGGTAGCCTACTTTTTTGTTAACAGCGGCAAGCTTTGCATACGCTTTTTGCTTGGTGCTGTCGCTCATCCAGGCAAGTTTGCTAATCCTGTTTTTAAGGGCAGTACGAATATTTTCAACAAGGTCTGAATAACGCTTTTTTGCAGTTGAGTCAAAATATTCCTTTACGTAAAGCTTGCCTAATAATTCACCCATTACCCGTTCTTCCGTACCTATTACCCTTTTCCAGCGGGGCCTTCTTTCTTTTGCGCCGCTAAAAAACCGGCTGTAAACAAAGCTGGCCCTTCCAAATGTATCGGGTAAGGCACCGCTAAAGTTATCCACCAGGTTAAAACGCAGGTATTCTTTCCATGTATCCAGCGGTATGGTTTTAATAAGCACACCGTTTTCTTTATAGGCTTCGGGCTGGCCAATAATAACCGAATCTGCTCTTTCAAGGCCAACTTCTGCCATATATCCCTTCCAGTCAATATATGGCGATACTTTCGGCAAGTCGTTTACCGCAAATTTGTTATAGTTGGCATAGGGGTTACGCAGGTCTTCGCGCTTCCGAAACGATTTTGCCATCTGTGTTTCCATAGCCAATATATTGTCTGCAGCCATCGCAGCTTTTGCGGAATCCTGCCCAATCAAGCGCAGCAGCTTAGTAATATAAGCTACATAGGCGGCCCGTATTTTAACCGTGGAAGAATCCTGCCTGAAATAATACTCACGTTCTGGCAGGCCGATACCTGTTTGCCACATCTGCACAGCGTATGCCGCGCTGTTTTTATCATCCTGGTTTACGCCCATGCTTATAGGGCCGCCCACACCAATTATATCAAGCCGTGCAAATGCCTTTTGCAGCGAGGCATTGTCCGTAATGCCGTTAATCAAATCAAGATAGGGCTGCAGCGGTTTAATGCCGTCCTGCTCAATTTTAGCAGAGTCCATAGCAATATTCCAAAAATCTCCTATCTTCTGTTCATCGGAACCAAGGGCTCCATTGGCTTTAGCAGCTTTTTCGGCAATTTCCCGCAGCCTGTTGCGGTTTTCTTCAATTACCAGGCCGCCAATACCCCAATTGCTTTGGTCTCCGGGTATTGGATTAGATTTTATCCAGCCGCCGTTGGCATAATCAAAAAAATCATCGGCAGGGTTTACGGTGGTGTCAATATTGGCAGCCAGTATGTCTTTTTTCTCCATGGTACCATTACCGGCGCAGGAGGCAAGGAACATTATACCAGCCCAAAAAAAACATTTGTACAACTTCATAAGCGTATCATTTTATGCTAATGTAGGCAGTTTTTAAAGGTGCAGGTTATGTTTTTGGCAGTACCCCTGCAAGCTTTAATGTTAAAAAAAAATTATAAAGCACTACCTTACAGCCAGTTAATTAATTAATTTATAAGAACAACTATAACAGTTAATAATTTATTTTGATATATGAAAAAATCAATAATAACCAGGTTATATATTGGTTTTGGCGTGGCAATAATTCTCGTCATTGTTGTGGGCTTTTCGTCTTACCAGTCGCTGCGTAATAAAACAACATCCGCTGATTGGGTAAATCATACCTACGAAGTAATGAACACGGTGAAAGATATTCAGGCCACCGTACCGCGTATGCGCAGTGCACTTAAAAATTACTTTATTACAGGCGAAGAGCGCTTCAGGCAACCATTAGACGAGGGTAAGATAACATTGCCTAAAAAGCTGCATGATTTAAAAAGCCTTATAGCGGATAATGCCCCGCAATTAGAAAAGGCAGACAGCCTGCAGTCACAAATTGAGCGGCTTATATTCTTTTGGGGATCTTTTCATCTTGAAAACTCCCTGCAACCGGCGCAACGGCTGGCGTTAATGAATGAAGAGCAGGACCGGGTAGATAAACTAAACGATATTATAGAACATTTTTATTCAGCAGAACAACACTTACTGGCTTTGCGTGAAAGTGAAGACGTTGATTCCGGCACATTAGCTACGGAAGTATTAGCAGGCGGCATAACCCTTATATTGCTAATTGTGTTCTCTCTCATTTATGTAATCCTGCGGGAGTTCAGGCAGCGAACTGCTGCCGAGGAAAACCTGCAAAAAAGCATAACAGATGTTCAGGCGCTGAATGAAATTGCCGACAAAAAGAACTGGCAATTAACAGGTATTGCCAAAGTTAATGACAGCCTGCAGGGAAAAGAAAATACAGCCGCTATAGCAGTGAACGTATTAACAAGCCTGGTAACTTATCTTGATTTACCGGCAGGCGTATTATATGTATTAAACGAAAGGCGCGAACGGCTTGAATTAAAAAGCGGTATTGGCATAAACAACACCGTAAGTGCAAGTTACCTGCTGAATGAAATACCCGGCGGCATACCTTTTAAGAATGATGTAAAAATAATAAAAAGCGTACCTGCAGGTTTTTGGCAGGTTCAGTCTGCCCTGGGCAATGCTGCGCCGGGAGAAATTGCTGTAACGGGCTTGTATTTTGGTACAGAGTTGATGGGCGTTATTGAACTGGCAAATTTTAAAGAATTTACCGGGGCACAAGTTGAATTGCTGAAAGTAGCAGGTGACAATATTGGCGTGGCATTGAATACGGCCTTAGCCAGTGAAAAAGTATTGAAACTGCTGGAACAGGTACAGGAACAAAAGGAAATACTGGAACAGCAGCAGGAAGAACTGCGGCAAAGCAATGAAGAGCTTACAAGGCAGGCAGAGGTTTTACAGGCATCGGAAGAAGAACTGAAGGTGCAGGAAGAAGAATTAAGGCATATTAATACAGAGCTTGAGGAAAAGAACGAGGCTGTTGAGATGGCAAGACAGGCGCTGCAGGCCAAAGCGAAGGAGCTGGACGAGATAAGCCGGTATAAATCAGAGTTCCTGGCCAACATGTCGCATGAGTTAAGAACACCACTTAACAGCATTCTGATTCTTGCTAATATGCTGGCGGGCAACAAAGGCAGCAACCTTACTGATAAACAGGTTGAATATGCCAGCATTATACATAAATCAGGCAGCGACCTGCTAAACCTTATAAATGATATTTTAGACCTTTCAAAAATTGAAGCAGGCAAGATTGATGTACAGATTGAAGGGACAGCGATAAAAGGAATAGTAGAAGATATTACCCCGCCGTTTACCGTGCAGGCTGAAACTGCCAAACTGCAGTTCAGCACTGTTATAGCGGATAATGTACCCGGCACAATAGCAACAGATAAACTGCGCCTTGAGCAGGTAATAAAAAACCTGCTTTCCAATGCGTTTAAATTTACCCCGCAGGGCGGTAAGGTAACACTTGATTTTTCGCTTACAGGCAGCAGCGAATCTCCGCTGGGCGAAGAGTGTTTAGCCATTGCAGTTAAAGATACAGGCATCGGTATTGCGCCCGAAAAACAACGCCTTATTTTCGAGGCTTTTCAACAGGCAGACGGCTCAACCAGCAGGAAGTTTGGCGGCACGGGTCTTGGTTTATCAATAAGCCGGGAACTGGTACGCATATTAGGCGGGCAAATTACAGTAGAAAGTGCGCAGGGTACCGGCAGTACATTTACCGTATATATTCCTTTACAGGGGCCTTCAGCTACCGCTAAACCAATACAGCCCCATGTAATTAAGCCAGTAACCATACCTGAAAATGTAATACAGCAAACACAACTTAAAGATGACAGGCATACCATTGAAGACGGGGATAAAGTAATGCTGATTATTGAAGACGACATAAAATTTGCGTTTATACTGCAAAACTTTGCACGCGAACGAAACTATAAAACCATAGTAGCTTTAAGCGGCGACGAAGGACTGGTATGCGCAGCAAAATACATACCGTCTGCCATTATACTGGATATACAGTTGCCCGTACTTGACGGCTGGAGCATTTTAAAAGCGCTTAAAAACAACGACAAGCTTAAGCATATACCGGTACATATTATTTCCGTGGACGAATCATCTGACGGTAAAACCGAGGGTGCTATTGCCTATCTTAAAAAACCGGTTTCAAAAGAAGGGCTTGAAAAAGCATTTACCGATATAGCCGGCCACCTGCAGAAATATTTTAAAAAAATACTCCTGCTGTGCGATGAGAACGGCAAAACCGGCAACCTGCAACAATTGCTTGCAGACCGCAAAATGGATGCTACGGTATTACGCGTAAGCACCCCCGGCGAAGCAGTAATAGCTTTAAAAAATCAGCAGTTCGACTGTCTTATAGCTGACATAGGAAATGAAATAACCGGCGGCATACAAACCCTCGCATCGCTTAAGGAAGAAGGAGTACTGGAAAATATGCAGGTAATAGTGTGCCTTGACAGTGATATTTCCCGCGAAGATGAATGGAAGCTGAAGAAGTTTTCCGGCATTGTTATACGTGATTCCGCACAAGCAAGGCAAAGACTTGCAGACGAGCTGGAATTGTTTCTTTACAAAGTGCAGCAAGTGCAAAAAACGCCGCACAACTTTACAGGCGCTGTAGAGGACGACCACGTGCTGAAAGGGAAAAAAGTGCTGCTGGCAGATGATGATATGCGCAATGTATTTGCCCTGAGCGTTGCCCTTGAAGAACAGCAAATGAACGTACTTACGGCCAGCGATGGCAGGGAAGCACTGGAAGTACTGAAGAATAATAAAGACATTGCCATTGTGCTTATGGACATAATGATGCCCGAGATGGATGGCTACGAAGCCATGAAACATATACGCAATGACATGAAGCTTACAACCCTGCCGGTTATTGCCCTTACAGCAAAAGCCATGCAGGGAGACAGGGAGAAAAGCATTGAAGCAGGAGCATCTGATTATATAACAAAACCGGTTGACATGGGCCGTTTGCTGTCATTGCTGCGCATCTGGCTATCACAATAAAGGAGGAAATAAATGATTGACGCAGAGATTGATGAAATTATACAGGTATTGAAACGCGAACATGGTTATGATTTTTCAAACTACTCGATGGCGTCATTCAGGCGAAGAGTGCAAAGGGTTATGAACTTATACCACATTGCGGGCTTTTATGATTTAAAATACGCGCTGGTTAACGACAAAAAATTCATTGGCCATTTTGTACATGAAATATCAGTTTGCGTAACGGAAATGTTCCGCGACCCGCAGTTCTTTAAAAAGCTAACCGACAAGGTGCTTCCCCTGCTGGCTTCCTATCCCACCATCAAAATATGGCATGCAGGCTGTTCAACCGGGGAAGAAGTTTTTTCGCTGGCCATATTGCTGGATGAAATGGGGCTGCTGCAACGGTCGCGCATTTATGCAACAGATATAAACCAGGAGGCGATTGAAAAAGCAAAGAAGGGCATAATAGATGCAAGAAACATAAAGGAGTACACCCAGAACTATATTAAGGCAGGCGGTAAAAATGATTTTTCCGTGTATTATACCGCGAGGTATGATAATGCGATGATAAAAAAAGAACTGCGGGAAGGCATTGTTTTCTCGCAGCACAATCTTGTAGTGGACGGGGCTTTTAACGAGTTTCAGCTTGTTTGCTGCCGCAATGTGCTGATATATTTTAACCGCACCCTTCAAAACCATGTGCTTAGCCTGTTTTACAGCAGCCTTGCCCCACTCGGCTTTCTTGCCCTTGGCATAAAAGAATCATTGTTGTTTACCGAAGCGAAAGACAAGTTTGACGTAGTGGACAATGCCAATAAAATATTCAGGCGCAAAGTATAACCCCATGACAGAAACCCGTAAAATAATTGTAATCGGCGGCTCTGCAGGAAGCCTCTCAGTAGTATTATACATACTTCAAAACCTGCCATCCAATTTTATCATTCCAATTGTTATTATTCTTCACCGTCTTAAAAACATACCCAGTGAAATTGATAAAATAATAAGCCTAAAGCGCAGTGATTTGAAAGTAAAAGAGCCTGATGATAAAGAACCGGTTTACCAGGGATATATTTATATTGCACCGGCAAATTACCACCTGCTGGTGGAGACTGATGCTACCTTTAGCCTTGACTATTCAGAGCCGGTGCATTACAGCCGTCCTTCTATTGATGTAACCTTTGAAAGCGTAGCACAGTTTTACGGCTCCAATGCCACTGCTGTTCTTTTAAGCGGAGCCAACGAAGATGGCACCGCCGGCCTTTTTGCCATAATTGAGAAAGGTGGTACAGCCCTGGTACAGAGCCCCGAAAGCAGCGAATACCCTATAATGCCTGCTGCTGCCATAAGAAAAAATGAGGGCGTTCAAATATTTTCTCCGCAGGGAATTGTAAAATATTTGGAAAAAATAAGCCCATTTTAAATTTTTTGTAGTTTATTAGCTAATCCTAAAACAGCCATGCAAAGTTTTACTATTTTATTGGTAGATGACAGGGAGGAAAATATAATTGCGCTGCAGGAGATTCTTGAAGAAGGCAACCGCAAATTTATTACTGCAACCTCTGGTAACGAAGCCCTAAAGCAGGTGTTGAAAAATGAAGACATCGGGCTTATAATGCTTGATGTGCAGATGCCGGGCATGGACGGGTTTGAAGTGGCAAAGATTTTAAAATCAAATCCCAAAACAAAAGATATCTCCATCATATTTGTAACAGCCATTAATAAAGAAGAGCATTATGTGCTGAAAGGCTTTAACGAAGGCGCTGTTGATTACCTGCAAAAACCGTTGGACATAAACGTAACAAAGGCCAAAGTAAGGGTGTTTGAACAGCTTTACTTTTACCAGGAAAAGCTGAAGCAATCTATCAGCGAGGTATCATATATCAACAAGCAGCTTGAGCAGTTTGTATATATTGTATCGCATGACCTTAAATCGCCGCTGGCTACCATCATCACTATATTATCGCTGCTGGAAAAAGACCCGAGGCTAGCCGTCGTTAACGACCTGTATAATAATATTGAAATACTCAGCCAGTCAGCCAACCATCTTTCTGAAATGATTACCGCCATACTTGATTATTCAAAAAAGAGTGTGCGCGAGCAGCAGGTGGAAGAGGTTGATGTATATGAACTGGTGCTGCAAATAACCTACCTGCTTTTTCCGCCGGCCAACATTAATATTGAAATAGTTACACAGATGCCTGTAATTAAAACACGCAGGCTTAAACTAATGCAGGTGTTTCAAAACCTTATAAGCAATGCCATTAAGTATAATGACAAAGAAAACGGGCTTATTGAAATAGGATGTAATGAGGCTGATGATTTTTACGAATTTTTTGTGCGCGATAACGGCCCCGGCATTTCAGAAAAAGATCATGAACGCATATTTTACCTTTTTGAGGTGGCCGGCAACAAAGCAAGGAGCGAAACCAGTACAGGTGTTGGCCTTAATATTATGAAGATGCTTGTTGAAGAACAGGGCGGCAAACTGCGGGTTGAAACAGAGGATGGCAAGGGAAGCATATTTTATTTTCAATGGAGAAAATAACCCGTACACCTCAACTATATTAAGTACTGCAAGAAAGCCCTTTTTGATGCAGTTATAATTCCCGGCCACACACACATTCCCCGGGCCTGGTAATTTAAAACCCGTTACAACTGCTACCTTTGCTCTGCATGAAGTTTTTAAAAGAAATTTTCGGAAGGATATGGGCCCTTTGGGCGATGATTGTTTTTGTAGTGCCCATGCTTTTTTTTGTGTGGCTATACCTTATTTGCTTTATATTACCCGAGCCTGCAGCATCCCGCTGGCACAGGGGTGTATCGCGTGTATGGATGACGATTTTTTTAAATCTCGCCGGCTGTCCATTAAAAGTAAAAGGGCAACAGCATTTTGCAAAAGGGTGTAATTATGTAGTTGTTTGTAACCACAACAGCCTGCTTGATGTGCCTGCTACGACCCCGTTTTTACCTAACGCAAATAAAACTATTGCTAAAAAAAGTTTCGCCAAAGTACCGTTGTTTGGCTGGATATACATAGCGGGGGCCATACTGGTTGACAGAAAAAGTGATAAAAGCCGCCGTGAAAGCTTTGAACAAATGAAGCAAGCCCTTGCCATTGGCCTTGACATGGTAATATACCCCGAGGGCACACGTAACCGCACCGGCAACCCGCTAAAAAGCTTTTATGACGGCGCCTTTCGCCTTGCCGCAGATACAGGTAAGCCTGTAATGCCTGTTATATTGTTTAATACTGCCAAAGTGCTGCCCGTAAAAAAAGTATTTTATATGCTGCCGCACCGGATTGAAATGCATATACTGGAACCAATAAGCAGCAGGAATATAACCTACGCTGAATTAAAAGAGAAAGTATTTACCGTAATGTGGGATTATTATGCAGCCAACAAATAATAGCCGCGCAGGTGTTTGTACAAAGGCCGGCCCTATTTCATTTTCGACAACGCGATTGCTGAGAGAATAACCATTATGTCCCACGAAACATGACAACATACCAGCACCCAAAGGCTTTTGTAATAGTAGTAATACGAAGCAAATACCGCCCCTATAAAAAAAGGTACTACCATATTGCCCACTGTGCCATACCCAAAATGAAATGCCCCGAACAAGGCTGAGGATATGATAATAACAAGCGCAGGCCTTTTTACCAGCAACTGCAGGCGGGGCATTAAATACCCCCTGAAAAAAAACTCTTCCACCACACCTGCCGTAAGGCAGGTAAATACCATTAGCCATGTGTTTTTACCAAACACGGGCAGTAACCGCTCAACTACTTTTGAAGTTGTGCTTAGCCCGGAAAACTTGATAATGGCAGCGATAGCTATTGAACCAAAAAACACAACGCTCAATACCCCAAAAAAGGAGACAAAATAAAACGATGCGGTTTCCCGCGGTTCCTTCCACCATAAAAGCGGCTGTTTTTCAACTTTCAGTGTAAAGCCAAATACTGCTGCAAGGCAAAGCCAGAATACCAGGCGTGAGATAAAAAAATAACTGGCGGGTGAAAGGTTAAATGGCTTCATTACTACCCCATAACCAAGCGTAACCAGCAGGAAGACAGCAAGAGAAAACAGGATGCCGTATAAAGATAACTTACGGGAGGGGGCTGGCAGGGAATCGTTCATTTCTATAACCGCTGTTTAAATTGAAGATAACTATTTTATTTTTACCTTGACATACAACACGCAAATTGCCGCAGTAATCATCTCCGTTTCTCACTAATTTTATTTTTATCAAATGCGGCTGGTGTTTGTTTGCGCCGGATTTTTTAATTTACTAAAAAATTTAATACCATGCAAACACGCCGCCGCTTCCTGCAAAAAATGTCTGCCTCCGTTTTAGCTGTCCCTTTAGTTTCGGCTTATTCCCCGGTACCAGGCAACGCAGCCGATAGTAAAGTTTTACGGGTGGCAATAATGGGCCTGGGCAGCTACGGCACCCGCGTTGCTGAAGCTATGCAGGATTGTAAGCGGGCAAAACTGGTGGGTGTTATAAGCGGTACGCCTGCAAAAATAACGGCGTGGCAAAGCAAATACGGCATACCCGCAAAAAACTGTTATAACTACGAAAATTTTGATGCAATAAAAGATAATCAAGATATTGATGCTGTATATGTAATTACACCCAATGGACTGCACCATGATGAAGTGATACGCGTTGCCAAGGCGGGGAAGCATGTTATTTGTGAAAAGCCTATGACTATTAATGCTAAACTGGGCCAGGAAATGGTAGATGCCTGCAAGGCTGCGGGTGTTAAACTGCTGGTGGGTTACCGCATGCACTTTGAACCTAAAACACTTGAAATTATAAGGCAGCGGGCCGCAGGTGATTACGGTAGGGTGTTGTTCTTCCAAGGATTGTCTGGTTTTATTATTGGCGATCCCAAACAATGGAGATTAAACAAGGCATTGTCAGGAGGCGGATCCATGATGGATATTGGCATCTATTCAATAAACGGCAGCCGTTATATGATTGGCGAAGACCCTGTTTGGGTAACAGCCCAGGAAACAAAAACCAACCCGGAGAAATTTAAAGAAGGCATTGACGAAACCATTCAGTTTCAACTGGGTTTCCCGGGCGGCGCTGTAGCCTCTTGCCTTTCTACTTACAGCCTTAATAATCTTGACCGTTTTTTTCTTGATGGCACCAACGGTTATGCCGAACTGTTTCCTGCTACAGGCTACGGCCCTATTATGGGTCGTACAAGTAAAGGCGAACTCACCTTTCCGCATGTAGCACACCAGACTGTGCAGATGGACGAAATGGCCGCCATTATTTTTGATGGCAAACAACCGGTGGTACCTGTTGACGGCGAGGAGGCTGTAAAAGACCTTAAGATAATAGATGCTATTTATGAAGCCTGCAAAACAGGAAAGAAGATTGCATTAAAGCTGTAAAGCCGTGCACTGCAATCTTTATGCAGTAAGCTTAACACTTTTTAGGGTACTGATTTATGTAACCGTAATACAAACCATACGCTATAAGCCACAGCACAAAGCGATATGGCTTACAGCATAAAGCCTGATGCTTTTAAATTATTTGTTGTAGTCTTTATCCAAAAACAGGTACCTGTCCCGGTGTGCTTCGGGTTGCAGCCTGGTATCAACATTAATAATCATCTGGTGTGAGTCATTCCCGCTGGTAATGGGCTTCCATTCAGGCAGGCCTTTACCGTTAGGGTTACCGGTTTTTATAAAGTTGGCAAAAAAGCCCTCCATGGTAGCTGATACTTTATAATCATCTGCTGTCCAGGGGTACACTTTGTTGGTAGCAAGGTTGCCAAGGGCATATTCAATTTCTGACGCATGAAAAGCGCCGGGTATGGGTGGCGGCATATTGCCCTGCTGCGTATTTGCCTGGGATGTTGCAGGGCGTGGCTTTGAGAAGATATAAGTGTACACCGGCTTGCCGCCCGTTTTGGCTGCAAGGTCTGCCCATTTCCAGGTACTGTACACAATAAAGCGGTCGCTGGCCAGGGCGGTGGCAGATTTTAATACTTCTTCAACAGTGCCGCCCGGGTATAACTTCATTACTTCGTCCGCGTTTTCTTTATAAGTGTCTTTTACCCTTTTTGCATAATTCTCCACGGTAGGCGCCTGGCCATACATAAATGCCTGGTAGGGCACTTCAGTTGAGTTCCAGCCTGCCAGTAAAGGCACATGTGCCTGCTCGCCGGCTGCATATATTTCCGAAGGTGTTTTTGGCAGGAAGTAACCATCTACTACAGCCGATGTTCTGAATGCGCCCGGTTTGGAAGCTGAATCAAGCAATGCTTCCGCGCTCATAGCCCGCAACGCTGCGAGAGAATTGGCTTTTACTTTTTTGCCAAAAGCAACCCCGTTTTGTTCACCTTCGCTTAGCGGTATGGGCGCCAGGGTGGGGTTAATCATACCCCCACTCTCCCCTATCGCACCTGCAATAAGGTTTTTAGATAAAGGCGAAGCCATCTGCGCACAAACGGAAATTGAGCCTGCTGATTCGCCTGCGATAGTAACATGGGCCGGGTCGCCGCCAAAAGCAGCAATATTATCTTTTACCCAGCGCAATGCTGCATTCTGGTCAAGCAGGCCATAATTGCCGGAGGCATGGTTGGGGGATTCTGCAGTAAGTTCAGGATGCGCAAAAAAACCAAATATCCCTAAACGGTAGTTTACTGTAACTGTAACAATTCCTTTACGGGCAAGGCTTGCACCATCATAACGATATTCCGAGCCATCGCCTGCTACATAACCTCCGCCGTAGAAATATACCAGTACAGGCAATTTGGCTTTAGTTTGTTTTGCCGGCGTCCACACATTAAGGTACAGGCAGTCTTCGCTTGTACCGTCAGCACGAAACACCATATCGCCAAATACATTTTTTTGCATGGCTTTTGCCCTGAAATGGTCTGCCTTGTAAATGCCGCTCCAGTTTTTAACCGGCTGTGGTTCCCTCCATCTTAAATTTCCAACAGGCGGCTGTGCAAAAGGGATGCCCATAAAAACATGCAGACCGGAGTCTGTAACGCCTTCCACAGTGCCGTTAACAGTTGTAACCTGTGGCTTTGCACCTTTTTGTGCAATAGCTGGTATAAACATGCAGGATAATAAAGTTAAAAACAGGTAAGTCTTTTTCATATCTGGATTTTTTAGCAATCAGTATTACGTTTTTGAAATTTACGCGCACCGTTATTGTAACAATATGTTACAATAGTAAAAAGGTTTTGCCAAACCAAAAAAAAATTTTGATACTTGCTGTAATATTTAATATGCCAAAAGAGGTTATTACAGAAGAAGCAAAGGACGGCAAAGGCTTTATGCTCGGGCTAGCAGTGGATGCTGTGATATTCGGCTTTCACGACAGGCAATTAAAAGTACTGTTGCTTGAATATAAGCAGACAGGGCTTTTTGCACTGCCGGGCGGCTTTATACGTACAAAAGAAAACCTGAACGATGCTGCTACGCGGATAGTTACACGCCGCACAGGCCTGCACAACATTTACCTGCAGCAATTTTACACTTTTGGTGATTACAGCCGGTACGACCCCACCCCCATGAAGGCCATAATGAACGCCAAAGGAATTAAAGCGCCGGCAGACCACTGGCTTCTGCAACGCTTTATTACAGTTGGTTACCTTGCCCTGGTTGACTTTACAAAGGCCTTGCCAACACCGGATGCCATATCAGACAGCTGCCGCTGGTATGACCTGAACGCGTTACCGGTATTAATGCAGGACCACCGATCAATTATTGATAAAGCCTTAGAAACCTTACAACTTACACTTGACCAGAAACTTACCGGCTTTAACCTGCTGCCGGAACAATTTACTATGGGAGACCTGCAAAGTGTTTATGAAACCATCCTGGGCAAACCGCTTATAAGGGCGGCTTTCCAGCGCAAGATGCTTGGCCTGGGTATATTGGAACTGGTTGCCAAAAAAATGACAGGTAAAGCACATAAAGCCCCTTATTTATACAGGTTTATAAACAAGACGTAAAAAGGCGCATTTTGCCTTGTTATTAGTTACAACCCAAAATTTGTATATTACAAAAAATTTGTTTTAAGCATTATTATCAACAGCCGCCTATTATGCGCTTTACCTGTGTTACCCTGCTGTATTGCTTACCCCTGCTGGCATTGGCCCAACAGGCAGCGCCACAGGAAAACACCTATTTTAACATACCTCCCGCCCTGCAGGCAGCTGGCGTTAAATGGGTGAACGATATATGCAAAGACCACCGCGGCCTTACATGGTTGGCTACCAACAATGGCATCTTCAGGTTTGACGGCACAAATGTTTTATATGCCCGCACCCGTATTGATGACTCTGCAACATTGCCTTCAAATACAGTAACCAGTGTTACTGAAGACCACGAAGGCAATATTTGGGTGGGTACAGCCCAGGGTGGTGCCATCATTAACCCCAATACGCTTGCCTGCTCACGCATTAAAGACAGTACCGGTTATACGCCCGCGGTTAAGTTTAAATTTTTAGTTGATGCGGATGGTAATATCTGGGGCGAAACGGACGCGGGCCTGTACAAATACAACCGCCAAAAAAAGTACCTGCAGCTTGTATTTTCATCCGGCATACAGGGCTATTATGGCTCTGCCGCCGTTATCTCGGCTGCTGAGTGGAACAAAGATGAGCTGGTGCTGGCAACCCTTGCAGATGTAGTTTTTTTTGATAAGCACAGTTTCTCTTTTCACCGCATATTTGTTGACCCGCAACGTAGCCGGACCGACCTGTCAAAAATATATGTGGATGGTGACGGC
>DASZUX010000027.1:0-10110 GCA_035547455.1 Chitinophagaceae bacterium | reverse complement strand
GGGGTTACCCTCCGCATCACATTCAGTTAATTGTACATTCAGTACATTGTCGTCGCAGGTAACTGTTTCGGGGTCGGTCATTTTACCATAACGAATCTGCAGACGATTAACCTCGTCGTTAATCATATCTTCCGTAACCTCAATTTTGTAACGGGTTACTTTAATGCCGGCTATGTCAATATTAATTTCTGGTTTCAGGCCGATTTCAAAAGCAAATGCATAGTCGCCGGGATTATTCATGTCAAGGGCGCGCGCATCATTTTCCAACGGCAACGGCTGGGCAAAAAGATCAATTTTTTCCGCATCAATATAGCCGGTAAGCTCTTTTTCCACTGTACGCAAAATCTCATCAGTAAACACACCTTGCCCATACATTTTTTTCACCAGGCTGGCAGGTACCATGCCCTTACGAAAGCCTGGTATATTGGCATTTTTGGCGTATTTTTTCAGGCTTTGTTCAAATGCGGGAAGGTAATCGGTTTTTGATACCGTAACGGTAAGCTTATCATTCAGTGGGGCTATATTTTCCCTTGTAACTGTTGCCATAATTGTAAGAACCGTCCCGCAGCGCGGGACTATGTATTGATGTAAAAAATCCCCTTAAAGGGGTTTGTGTGCGGATGGAGGGGGTCGAACCCACATGCCTTGCGGCGCTAGATCCTAAGTCTAGTGCGTCTGCCAATTTCGCCACATCCGCAAATTAGGCCGGCAAAGGTAAGGAGTTTTACCCAAATTTCCCAATTAAAACAAAACTAATGATGACTGGAAAGTGAGAGGGTTTGAGCCATAATTGCTGGTGCAGAAAAAAAGAAATGGCAGCTGCAATAGCTGGCCATTACATTACCAATGGGGTGGATTGCTTAAGCCGGGTAGTGCAAGGGGTGAGGGTTAAAATTGCCCGCTAAAGCATTTTAGCAAGGCTCTTTAACAGTTTTACATAAAATGGGTGCGGTACAAGCAGCCAGCACGCAGGTAGCGTAATAACCGCTGTTTTTCCAAAGTTTTTTACAGGAACTGGATATTGTTGCATTATTCGTTTATTGCTGTATTGTTATTTATTAACAACATAAAGATATATACATGCTGCAGGCGAAAAATTTGTTTAAATGTAATTTAAGCTGTTGTAAGCCTATTTTAATAAAGCTGGCTAAACCGAATGAATTGTGGTATTTTCAGCTATTTTTACCTCCTTACAAACAGTGAAGAGTATGCAGCAGGTAACAGGTGATATAAGTACGCTTTTCCAGGCATATAAAAATGAAGAGCCATTACGTATTGAAAAGCTGCAGCAAAGCGGCAGCGACAGAACTTATTACAGAATATATTTTAACAGTGGCACATGTATAGCCACGCACAACCTTAATATAAAGGAAAGTAACACATTTATTTATTTTAGCCGCCATTTCAGGGGGGCCGGTCTGCCGGTACCGGAAATACTGGCTGTTAACAGTGACAGTACAATTTACCTCCAGGAAGATTTAGGTACAGAATCGCTGCTCAACAACCTTGAACAGCACGGGCATAGAGAGTATGTGTACAATCTTTTTAAAAAAAGTCTTAAGCAACTGGCCAGCCTGCAGGTAAAAGGGCACGAAGGGCTTGACTATACCAAATGTTTAACCGCAAAAGAGTTTGGTAAACAGGCCATATTAAGCGACCTGCTGTATTTTAAATATTATTTTCTTGACACATTAAAGTTACCTTACGATAAGCAAGCAATATTGGATGACTTTGACGCATTAAGTACATACCTTACCCGCACAGAATATAAATATTTTATGTTCCGCGACTTTCAGAGCAGGAACATAATTGTGCGTAATGGGGAAGTATATTTTATAGATTACCAGGGGGGCATGCTTGGCGCCCTGCAATATGATGTGGCAAGTTTGTTATGGCAGGCAAAAGCAGAATTAAGTGATGAATGGAAAAATAGCCTGCTGGAATATTACATGGATGAGATTGATACATTGCTGGCGGCGCCGGTTGACCGCAGTATTTTTACAGGTCAGTACAATGGGTATGTGCTTATACGCCTGTTGCAGGTGATGGGAGCTTACGGCTTTAGGGGATTGTTTGAGCGAAAGGCTCATTTTTTAAGCAGCATACCCCTGGCGTTGAAAAACCTACAGGCATTTATACAAAATTACCGGGTTGGCATAGTAACTCCGGAGTTTGACAGAGTGCTGAAAATAGTGACCGGGGATGAAATAATAAACCGGTTTGAACCGGTTAAGGCAGATGATAAGACACCTTTGCAGATACGTATTAACAGTTTTAGTTACAAAAAAAAATTGCCTGAAGATGAAACAGGTAACGGCGGTGGATTTGTATTTGATTGCCGCGGCATATTAAATCCCGGCAGGTTTGATGCTTATAAAAAATTGACAGGCAGGGATAAAAGTGTGCAGGACTTTTTAGAGCAGCAAACCCGTATGACGGAGTTTTTAAACAGTGTGTATGATTTGGTAGACATTACGGTAGAAGACTATCTTACCAGGGGTTTTAGCGATTTAATGATAAGTTTTGGCTGTACGGGCGGCCAGCATCGAAGTGTATATGCTTCTGAGCAAACAGCGCGGCATTTACGCAACAAATACAAAATAAAAACCATTGTAATACACCAAAATGAAGCAAATTGGGTGAGATAAGCTAACATTCGTGAAATGCGAGACGAGAAAAAGGTTCCGGAGCTTACAGTTTCATTTACAGCATAGAATCAGCAATGTCAAATACTCAAAAAGATAATAATAATTACACCGCGGCCAGTTCTCCTTCAGTGCTGCCTATGCCGGGAAGGCCGGTAGCGGGCAGGCGGGCTATGATACTTGCTGCCGGCCTGGGTACAAGGCTAAAACCCTGGACGGACAAACATCCTAAAGCGTTGGCGGCAGTAAATGGCAAAAGCCTGCTGCAACGCAATATTGAATACCTGCAACGGTACGGTATTTATGATGTTGTTGTAAACGTTTACCACTTTGCAGAACAGATAATACAGGCTGTTGATATAAATAGCGGGTGGGGGAGCAGCATAACAATTTCAGATGAAACCGGTGCAGTGCTTGAAACCGGCGGGGGGCTTAAAAAGGCCGCATGGTATTTTGCAGGAGTAGATTATTTTTTGCTGATGAATGTAGATGTGCTTACAGACATGAATTTAAGCCGTATGATAAATACACACCAGCAAAATAAACCACTGGCCACACTGGCCACTACCCAACGGGCAACCAGCCGTTATTTTTTATTTGGTGATAACAACACACTCTGCGGCTGGCGCAATGTAAAAACAGGGGAAGAAAAAATAGTGCGGCACGAATATCATCTTGTACAAAAGGCATTCAGCGGTGTACACGTAATAAGCGGGCGTATGCTTCCGCTTATTACGCAGGAAGGTAAGTTTTCCATGGTAGATGTATATCTCTCACTGGCCCAAAAACACATTATTCAGTCATTTGATCATTCTTCATCACGTTTTATTGATGTAGGTAAGCCGGAAAGTGTGACAGCGGCGGAAAAGATGTTTTAGTAGTACAGGGCATGTAAAATGCCGCAATTTCCCAATTTTGCACAACATATTTCTTCGGTTTTGTGTTTACTTGTGAAAACTTAGTATATGAATATTCCTAACGGTTATCTGCCTGTTATGCCTTACTTGATTATAGAAGGCACGCATAAGTTTATTGATTTTATGAAAGAAGTGTTTAATGCCGAAGTGCAATACATTGAAGAGCGGGGAGAAGGTAATGTACGGCACTCGGAACTGAGAATTGAACAAGCCGTAATAATGGCTGCTGACCCAGTTGATGAATACAGGCCTTTTCCCGGCAGTATTTTTTTGTATGTTGAAAATGCTGATACAATTTTTCAAAGGGCAATGGCTAAAGGCATGCGGCAACTGCAGGAACTTGCTACGAGGGAATATGGGCGAGGTGGCGGTTTTGCTGACGAGTTTGGCAATCACTGGTGGGTTAATACGCCATTGGAAAAATAAATGCTAATAGCATTATTATGTATCTTAGGTGCATGAGTAAATATAAGTTGTCTGCCTGTGTAATACTTTGTTGTTTATATAACATTATTTTCGCGCAGCCTAAAACAGACTCCCTGTTAAAACATTTGCTGGGCAGTAATCCTAATGCCGTTTTAAAACTGGTGCTTGCAAATCCGCAAACATACCGGCCACAAATTATTTATACCCAAATAAACAGGGACAAAAACAATATACCGCATTTTACCAGCTATTGTTATAATGTTGATTCGCTTTTGTATTTCAACCCTGCATCTATGGTAAAGCTGCCATTGGCGTTGCTTTCATTGGAAAAGCTTAATGAAATGCATGTGCCCGGCATTAACAAATATACCAGTATGCAGTTTGACAGTGGTTATAATACCTTGCGTGCTGAATACTGCGACAGTACTGCACAAACCGGTATGCCGTCTGTTGCGCAATTTATACGAAAAGCATTTTTGGTGAGCGATAACGATGCATACAACCGTATGTATGAATTTGTTGGCCAGCAAACCATTAACAGGAAGCTTCATGCGAAAGGATATACTGATGCACGCATCACCAGGCATTTCTGGAAGATGACGGCTGACCAGAACCGGCACACAAACAGTATTAACTTTATTGATAAGTATGGCAAAGTGCTTTACACGCAGCCGGCTGCAAATAATACCGACTCATTCGACTTTAGCCATATTAATAAAATTGGCATTGGCTATATGGATGCAAATGATAGCCTGGTGCATGAACCTATGGATTTTACTACGCATAATAATATTTCGCTGCATGATTACCAGCAAATACTGCAGAGTGTTATATTTCCGCAGTCCGTGCCCGTAAAACAGCGGTTTGGTTTAACGAAAGAGGATTACGCTTTTTTATACCAATATCTTTCGCAATACCCTGCTGAGACCAACTACCCAAAGTATGACAGTGCAGTTTATTATGATAGTTATGTGAAATTCTTTTTTTCCGACAGCGAACATACTGTTATGCCGCCACACGTAAGGGTGTTTAACAAAGTTGGCTGGGCGTATGGTTTTTTAACTGACGTATCATACGTAGCAGATTTTGAGCATAACGTTGAGTTTATGCTTGCTGCTACTGTATATGCCAATAGCGATGGTATATTAAACGATGATACGTATGATTTTGAAACGGTAGCCCACCCATTTATGTACCAGGTAGGCCAAACCATTTACCAGTATGAACTGCAACGTAAAAGAAAATATACCCCTGATCTCACTGCATTTAAAATAAGATATGAACACCGTATTCCTGATAACAGGCCGCTGATAAAAAGCGTAGATAATTAAAGAGGGCTACATTTGGGTTGCGGGTTATAAGAGTTTTATACCAAATTTCAAACCAACGCTTTCCAGGTCAGCAACAACACTGTTGATAACAGGTATGCCTTCCTTCATCCGCACCGCCTCCATTTCGCGCTCCGGGTCGCCGGGTATTAATACCCGCTCATACCCTTCTGCAGGCTTGGCCTGGCGAAAACGGCCTATCCAGTTGTCCATGTGTTCTTTAAACTCGTTTGCCGGGCGAAAGGCATCTACCCGCATGGCGCCAAAAAAATGCCCAAGACCAACACCAGGCATATTTTGTGGCATCGGCACATAAGCGGGAAACGGCGGGGCCCATGGCCCATAGCTTGCACCGCTAAGTACCGCTGAAAAAATATCTACTATACTGCCAAGGGCGTATCCTTTATGGCTGCCATGTTCACGGTCACTGCCCAAGGGTAATAATGCACCATTTTTTTTAAGTACATTGGCATCATTACAGGCATTGCCGTCTGCATCCTGCACCCAACCTGTTGGGGCACCGGCATTCTTTCGTTGTAATATTTCAAGCTTGCCATTAGCGGCGGTCGTGGTGGCAAAATCAGCCACAAACGGCGGCTGCTCCTTTGCAGGTATTGCTACCGCAATAGGGTTAGTACCCAGCATGCGTTCCACACTAAATGTAGGCGCTACAAGTGCGCTGGCGTTTGTCATGGCCATACCAATCATATCATATTGCAGTGCCTTCATAGCATGATAGCCAGCAATGCCAAAATGGTTGCTGTTGCGCACGCTCACCCAACCCGTGCCTGCACGGGCCGCTTTATCAATGGCCACATCCATGGCGTAAGGGGCCACCACCAGGCCAAGCCCGCTATCCCCATCAACAACAGCAGTGCTGGGGGTTTCATGTACTATTTTTATATGCGGTGTGGCGTTAATTCTTTTTGCATCCCAAAGTCGTACATAACCGCTAAGGCGGGCAACACCGTGGCTGTCAATACCACGTACATCTGCGGAAAGTAAAGCCGTCGCTGCCGTTTCGGCATGCACGTGTGTGCAGCCCATTTTTATAAAAACATCTACCGTAAAGTTGTATAGCTGCTGGTATGTAAAAACCTGTTCCATACTGCAAGATAGCATTACCTGGATTAAACATACTAAGTAAGGTTTGCCTGCGGATTTTTTTTAACTGCTGCAATAGTTAGTATGGCTGCAACCAACAGCGACACTGCCATAAAAACATAAGACGCGGTAAAGCCATGGGTGGCATCGTTCAAATACCCTGCTACGTATATGCCGGTAAATGCGCCCAACGAACCCACACTGTTAATAAGCGCTATTGCAGGCGACACCACATTGGAAGGGAGGGACTCGGTAATCATTGCAAAAAATGGCCCGTACGGCGCATACATAGCCATGCCTGCTACGCAAAGCAATATAAAGCTCAACCAGAAATTATTCACACCTGATACATAAGAGCCATAAAACGCCAGGGCGCCCGCTAACAGGGCGGGCCATACAAATAATTTTCGTTTTTGCGTTTTGTCCGACAGCCATGAAAGGATTATCATACCTGCTACTGCCAATATATATGGTATGGCTGCCAGCCAGCCTGTTTGCACAATACTTACCCGGGGGGCGGCTTTAATAATAGATGGAAGCCATATTACAAAGCCATTAACACCTATGCCCCACAAGGCATACTGTAGACACAATAAAACCACTATACGCAGCCTGCAGGCCGCGAAGAAATTTTTTACAGGCGGGATATTCTGTTGCTCGTTTTGCAATACTGCTTCCAGGCTTAGCTTTTCACCGGCAGCAAGCCAGCTTGCTTTGCCGGGCGAATCATCAATAAGCCAGTACCAAAAAAATGCCCAGATAAGGGCCGGGGCCGCTTCGTACACAAACATCCGGCGCCAGCCAGCAGTGTGTACGAGGTAGCCCGATAAAACGGACATCCATAAAATGGTAACGGGGTTGCCTAAAATTAAAAAGGTGTTGGCACGGCTGCGCTCTGCTTTTGTAAACCACCTGCTTAATAACAATACCATACCTGGCAGCACTGCACCTTCAACCACACCAAGTAAAAACCGTACACACGCCAGAAGGTACACATTATTTATAAGCCCGGTTGCCATGGCGAATAATCCCCATAAAATCAGGGACCAGAAAATAAGCTTTTTGAGGCTATATTTTCCAGCAATAAACATACCCGGTACCTGGAAAAAAAAGTACCCAAGAAAGAACAGGGCGCTTATTAGCGATTGCTGTGAGTTAGTTATGTGTAAATCGGCCGCCATACCTCCTGCCGAGCCAAAACCTATATTGGCACGGTCAAGATAGGCAAGACTGTATGTAATAAATACCACCGGCATTATACGGAGCCAGCGGCGTTTAGCAATTTTTGGCTGCAATGTATGGCAAGTTTAATAGCACTGGTGTAAAAAGTAAATATACAGTAAATGAATTGCAGCACATACAAAAATGGCACACACAACGGGTGCCATTTTTTGTATGCCATAAGGATGAGCGCCTGGTATTAACTATTCAGTGCGTAAGCTTTTAACGGGGTTGGCCAGCGATGCTTTAATTGTTTGAAAACTTATAGTAATAAGTGCAATAAGCAGTACTGCAACACCTGCTGACGGAAATATCCACCAATTTATATTGGTCCTGTATTCAAAGTTGTCAAGCCATTTATTTAAAAAATACCAGGCAACCGGTGTTGCTATTATAAAAGCAACCAGCACAAGCACCAAAAAATCTCTTGAAAGCAAGGTTGTAATTTGAGAAATAGAGGCGCCTAATACTTTGCGTACCCCAATTTCCTTACGGCGTTGCTGCATTACCAGCGACACCATGGCAAATAACCCCAGGCAACTGAGTAATACTGCGATAGCTGCTGAAGCAAAGAATATAGTGCTTAGCCTTTGTTCCTTTTCATACCAGCGTTGGGTATTGTCTGTTATATATGACGGGGCAATTATGTTATCTGGCTCAATGGCTTTATACGCAGTTTTTATTGTTTCCATTGTACGCACAGGGTTATTGGTTTTAACCTTTACCAGCAGGTACCCCAATGAATTTTTCTTATTCATCATTAATGTTACCGGCGTTATCTTTTCATTCATGCTGAGTATGTGGAAATCGGGAATTATGCCCACTATCGTCCAATTGGGGCCGGTAGTATCTGTCATAGTAAGCCCCAATGGATTAGCCACACCAAATTGTTTCGCCATACTTTCGGTAACAACTATATTGCCATCTGTAGCAGCAGAGGTATCTGACGGAAAAGCCGGGCTAAAATCTCTGCCGGCCAAAAGCTTTATGCCCATTGTTTTTAAATAATCATAATCCACGGTAAGCAAACTGGTGCTTATATGTTTGTCTTTGTAGTCAAAGCCCATAGCGCTGTGACTTTGGCTGTGATCTTCACCAATACCTATGTTGGCAGAACTGCCTGAAACGCTTACTACTTCGGGATTGGATGCCAGCCTTGCGCGCAATTGCCTTATATAAGTTGTGCTGTTTTCGCCGCGTTTTATGGGTATGCTTATTACACCTTGCTGTTCAAACCCAAGCGGTGCGTTGCGCAGGTGCTGAAATTGTTTGTATATGATGAACGTGCCGCATATAAGCAGGCTTGCCATAATAAACTGGAAGGTAATAAGCCCGTTGCGCAGGTAAACCGAACGGTTTACAGATACCTTGCCTTTTAGCACCTCAACAGTTTTAAATCTTGACACCAGCCAGGCAGGGTAGCCCCCTGCAAGAAACGATACCAGTATCATGCCGGCCAGCACGGATGTTATTACTACAGGGTGTATTAATGTTGCCAGTTTTAACTTTTCAGTAAATAATGCATTAAAGGGTGTTAATAAACTGCTGGCTGCAAACATTGCAACAATAAGTGCCGCAGCGCATAGTATAAAACTTTCAAGCCATAGCTGGATAAATATTTGTTTTTTGCCGGCACCAATAGTTTTACGCACCCCTACTTCGCGTGCACGTGTAAAAGCACGTGCTACGTTAAGGTTTATAAAATTAAAACAGGCGATAACAAGTACAATAACTGCGATTAGAATAAGTGTATAAAGGTAGGGCTTGCTTACCGAGTTGCGTGAGCCAAGTTCCTGGTTAAAATGCAGGCTGCTTACCGGCGCAAGTTTATACACAAACATTTCGCCATTGGCGTCTTTAATATACCCCTGTTTTGCCAGGTCACTCTCATCAGCCAGGTGATATTTTTTTACCATTTCCCGTAATCCCTTTTCTGCCTGTTCTTGTGTCGTATTTGGATTTAGCTGAACAAAAACGGGATGGTTCTGATTGTTCCAGTTGTTTTTGTTTGCGGCAAAATCAGGTATAATCTCCATCCTTGCAAACATATCGTACCGCAGGGACGAATTATCAGGCGCATCGGTTATAACGGCAGAAACAACAAGTTCTGTCCACATGCCTGCAATTTTCACTTTTACCTGTTTGCCAACAGGGTTCTCATTACCAAATACTGCTTTAGCAGTGCTTTGGTTTACTACCAGGTTGGCCTGGCTGCTTAAAGGACTGGCTGCATTACCTGCTACTACTGGGAAAGAGAACATTTTGAAGAAATCATTATCTACCAGCGTCGTGGCTTTATCCACTTCTTTTCCATTGTACATAATACCGTTGCCACCATACCGGATACCTGTTGTTGCTACTACACCCGGCACCTCACTTTTTACAGAAGGAGCGGCCGGATAGCTCATTGTAGTGCTTTTTTCATCGCCGCTGGCCTTATGGCTAACATCATATAATTCATAAAGGTTA
>DASZUX010000026.1:0-5248 GCA_035547455.1 Chitinophagaceae bacterium | reverse complement strand
TATTAGGGAAATGACATCGCAGTTTATTACCGGCAACGCAAGAGAATTTATTGTAAACGGCAAGCCACTGCTTATGCGTGGCGCGGCATGGTCGCCGGATATATTCCAGCGCCGCTCCGCCAAACGGCAGGAACAGGAAATGAAACTGGTACGCGACATGAACATTAACCTTGTACGCAGTGAAGGCAAGTTTGAAGATGATAATTTTTACGACCTGTGCGATAAAAACGGCTTTCTCGTCATGACGGGCTGGATGTGCTGCGGCGCATGGCAATACCCCGAAAAATGGACACCTGCCAAAAGGGCTGTAGCAATGGCATCAGACAGCAGCATGATGTACTGGCTGCGTAACCGCGCCTGTATTTTAACGTGGCTTAACGGCAGCGATATGCCGCCACGCGATACAACAGTAGAAAGAGACTGGCTGAATATAGAGGCATCTCTGCATTTTCCCAATCCCATATTAGCAACAGCCAATGAAAGCACCTCGAAAGTTTCAGGCAAAAGCGGCGTTAAAATGGCCGGGCCTTATGACTGGGTACCACCAGCCTATTGGGAACAGGATACGAGCGAAGTAGGCGGTCCATGGAGTTTTGCTACGGAAATATCGCCCGGGCCCAGCATACCGCCGTATGAAAGCCTGGTAAAATTCCTGCCAAAAGATTCCATCAGCAATACTTCAAAATCGTGGCAGTACCATGCCGGAACTATGCAATTTGGCAATACCCATATTTTTGACTCTGCCCTGTATGGCCGCTACGGCACCCCGGCAAACATGAAAGATTATATTGCCAAAGCACAGGCACAAAACTACGAGGCCGAAAGGGCCATGATGGAGGCTTACGGCCTGTATAAGCATAAAACCGCTACAGGCGTGGTACAATGGATGATGAGCAACCCCTGGCCGGGCATCATTTGGCATACCTACGATTATTACCTGTACCCGGCAGGCAGCTATTTTGGCATGAAGGAAGCATTGCAGCCCCTGCACGTACAATATTCATACCTGTCAAAAAGCATTTTTATCAATAACTCATGGATGAAGCCTTATGGCGGGATGGGACTTGAAGTAGTAACTGAAGTGTATAATATTGATGGCACGCGAAAATTCAGGGCCGTTAACAGGCAAACAGTAATGCAAGACAGTGTTGTTAAAGTACTTACGCTGCCGGCAATAGAAGGCCTGTCTCCCACCTACTTTTTGCGCCTGCAATTGAATGATGCCACAGGTAAGGTGCAGGACATCAACTGGTACTGGCTTTCGGCAAAAGAAGATGAACTAAACTTTAAAAAATCAAAATGGTATTACACACCCCAATCAGCTTTTACTGATTATACGGCGCTGCAGCAGCTACCCAAAACCGCCCTGGGCATAAGCCATTTTACCACTTTAAAAGGCGACAGTATAAGCCAGGCTGTAACAATAAAAAATACCGGCAAGGCAGTTGCCTTCCAGGTACACCTGAGGGTTACCAAAGGCAAAGGAGGCGACGACATACTACCCGTAATTTTCAGTGATAATTATATAAGCCTTGCACCCGGCGAAAGCAGGCGCATAAACATAACCTACAATAACAATGATGCTGCAGGTGCAGTGCCTTACTTTATTGCTGAAGGGTGGAACGTTTACCCTGGAGCTTCTGCCAAAGCAAAAGATACGAAGGTGGTACCAGCAAACGAATAGAGGGGTGATCGCCGATTTTATTGGAACTGTTTGGGGCTGTATATTACAGGCTTAAATTTCAATCATCAGTCAAAAAGGTTGTACCATAAAACAACCTGCGGTTTTTATCTTTTCTGCCTCGCCTTTATCTTTTGGCTCTTTACCTTTGCCGAGCCTTCAATTTTATGATGAAACCAAACGGGGGTTTTATCATTTGGGTCCGCGTTGTAGTTTATGCAAAGCTCCTCTCCTTTTTTTATCGCCCGCACCGTGGTTATAGTCATCAGCCGGTTGTCAAAATCCATATCATAGTTGCAGTTACTTGCATATTCATGGTTGTACAGCGAAATATATCCCAGTGCAACGCAGCCTTTTTTCCGGCTTTTGCCCCATTCAAAAATGTAATCAAACAATTTTGTTTTCTCAATGGTTTTGCGCTCCGCGGGGCTTAGTATTATAACCGGCGATATTTCGATTATGGTGTCTTTAGGTATGTTGCGGGTGCTAAAAACACCTCTCCCGCCTTTTGAAGGGGCAATGGTAAGATAAGGCATTATCATTTTGTGAATATAAAAAAGTAAATGCTGAAATTTGAATTTATAAAGTTTATTTTGCGGTTTTCAGAAAAAATTTAACCTGGTATGACAGAGGTAGCAGAAGACCTGACATGGCTTGACCAGCTTAAACAACTGGTGGAAAGTGAGGACAAGGCCGCCCTGAAGGAGTTTTTGGACGACCAGAATATTAGTGCCCTTGCCGATATTGTAAACGAATACCCGGAATACGGGGCTGAGATAATAAGCAGCATGGCCATTCACCGTGCTGTGGGGGTATTTAAAATTCTTGATTTTGCTACCCAGAAACAAATCATAAGCGAACTGCCGAGTTTTAAAACCGCCGAGTTACTGAACGAACTGCCCGCTGACGACCGCACGGATTTTTTAGAAGAACTGCCCAAAAAAGTTATAAGGGATTTAATTAAGCTGCTAAACACCGAGGAAAGAAAAATAACACTCTCGCTACTTGGCTGGCCGGAAGGCAGCGTAGGCAGGCTGATGACACCCGATTACGTGTATGTATATGCCCACCAGACAGTGGAGGAAGTTTTTGCCACTATACGCCGTGTGGCGAAAAGCAGTGAAACGGTAGATGTTATTTACATAATTAACCAAAAAGGCGAACTGATTGATGATATACGCATACGCGATGTTATACTCGCCTCCCCTGATAAACGCATTGACGAATTACTGGATGGCCGTGTAGTAGCCCTAAACGTACACGACGACCAGGAACAGGCCAACCAGGTGTTTAAAATGAACAACAGGGTGGCCCTGCCCGTAACTGATGACAATAACATTTTGCTGGGCATTGTTACCATTGACGATATATTGTGGGTGGCGAATGAAGAGTTTACTGAAGATATGCAGAAGATGGGTGGTAACGAAGCATTGGGTGAACCCTATCTTGATATTTCGCTGGTAAAGCTGGTAAAGAAGAGGGTTGGGTGGCTGATTGCCTTATTTTTAAGCGAAATGCTTACCGCCTCGGCAATGCAGCACTACCAGGAAACAGGCATATTTAAAAGTTTTATTGACCTGGTGATATTTATACCGCTTATTACCTCCAGCGGCGGCAACAGCGGCAGCCAGGCATCATCTTTAATAATCCAGGCCATGGCATTGGGCGAGGTAACTATAGCTGACTGGTGGCGTGTTATGCGGCGGGAACTGCTGTCTGGTTTTTTGCTGGGCCTTGTATTAGGCACCATAGGTTTTTTGCGTGTTTGCGCCTGGCAATACCTGCATGTATATGATTACGGGCCTGAATGGGTGCAAATGGCCACCATCATATTCTTCGCGCTGATGGGTATTATCCTTTGGGGAAGCCTTATCGGCTCCATGTTACCCATTGCATTAAAAAAACTCGGGCAAGACCCTGCAACATCCTCCGCCCCGTTTGTGGCCACCCTTGTAGATGTAACCGGCATTATTATTTACTGCACCGTTGCAAGTATAATATTACATAATGTAATAACGGGGGGGTAAAGTTGTTCCTTACACCCGTATAGTGCATGCTACTGCTAATTTGTTTGCTGGATAAAACGGATAATTTTATCTACACCGGGATTATAACCATTTGTTGTGTCAACCGTTAGCAGCGGGGCATCAATATTCACAGGCTGGTAAAAACATGTTTTTAAACCGGCTGTTTTTTTAAGCAAGTCATCCGCATGAAACGTTTGCCTGCGGGGATCGCTTAATAGCCTTTGCGCGAACCTATCCGCCGCAACTTCGCCCGGCACTGCACAAATTATTATTTTAATATGCACTTTTTGCTGTAAACCCAGCAACTTTGGTTTCCATAAATTATCCTGGAAAGCCGCTTCAGCAATAACAGATACGCCGTTTGAAACCATTAAATCCACCGCCTCAAAAAATAGCTTATAAATATGCAAGGCCGTTGCATCTTCCTGCATGCTTTGCCCTGCACCATGTGTAGTTATATATCCTTCTTTCATTTCGTCCCTTGAAATAAGAGGGCATTGTATTTTTGTTGTAAGTAGATGTGCTAAGGTCGTTTTTCCTGATGCCGGCCTCCCGGTTAGTACTATCAAAAGTGGTTTCTTCATTATTCCCGAAACATGGTTGATAAAAAGTGCATGCAGCATATTAACAGGCGGGTAATTATTAACTACTCTATGCAATAAATTTAAACCAGGCCTATCTTCTCGCCCAACATTGCCTTTACCTCGCCAAACCACTCCTCCTTTAAAATACTCAGTACAATGCTGTCGCGGCGGCGGTCGCCTTCAGGAGTAGGCATAGAGGCCCGCAAAATACCGTCCACTTTGCAGCCAATGCTTTTCATGGCGGCAATGCTTCTTTCATTACGAGCATCGGCCCTAAACTCAACACGCTCCATGCCCAGTTTTTCAAAGGCAAACTGCAGCAGCAAATATTTGCAATGTTTGTTTAACCCTGTACCACGAAATTTTTGGCCATACCAGGTGTAACCCAACTGCAATGTTTTGTAGGGAAAGTTAATATCATAAAACCTCGTGCTGCCTGCATATTCCCCAGTACGTTTATCAAACACTATAAACGGAAATTCAACGCCCCTTTCTTTCGCAGCAAGAGCAAGATTAATATAATGGCGCAACCCTTCGGCACCCACAGGCCGCACAAGAGAATAAAACCATGTACCGGGCTCGTTCAGTGAAAAAGGTAAAAGGTTTTCATAGTCGGTTTCCTGCAAGGGTTTTAGTAATGCAATATCATCCTGTAATACCAATGCATCTTTCAATAGTTCCTGCATGCTTTTTTAAGTGCAACTTAAACAAAAGCGGGGTATCTTTGCAGCTTAATTGTCACCTTCAAAAAACAAGTTAACCTATGTGTGGAATAGTTGGCTATACCGGCCCAAGACAAGCATACCCAATAATACTTAAAGGATTAAAGCGCCTTGAATACCGCGGTTATGACAGCGCAGGCGTTGCATTGGTAAATGACGGCGTACTAAATGTTTATAAGAAAAAAGGCAAAGTAGCTGCGCTTGAAGCAGTTATGGAGAACCTGTCCGTTAACA
>DASZUX010000025.1:0-4826 GCA_035547455.1 Chitinophagaceae bacterium | reverse complement strand
TTAGATGCGTTTGCCCTGTTGCTTTATCAATAACGGTTAAATACCAATTTTTATTTTTATAGGTAAGATAAAATACAAGTTCCTTATTGTTATCATCCTGCACCACTAT
The DNA here is from genome assembly GCA_035547455.1 of Chitinophagaceae bacterium. GTDB lineage: Bacteria > Bacteroidota > Bacteroidia > Chitinophagales > Chitinophagaceae > JABDFW01. The sequence goes on along the minus strand of DASZUX010000025.1, from coordinate 4,717 downwards.
CCGCCTGCAGTTTTGCTCCATACGCCATAGTTAGTTTATTGTTTCTTCTGAATAACTGCCTGGCTCATATTTGTTTTTAAGCCTGCAGCCGTCTGTAAACATGTAGTCATCAATTAATGTATCGGCAAATACACCCGTTTTACTCCATTTTTCGCCATCGCAATTCCATTTGGGTAAAGCGGCATGCTTAAGCGCTGTTTGTATTATCATTATGCAGTATGGGTATTTGCAAAGGCAAAGGATTTATTGTATAGCCCGGTACAAATATCATTTTAAAATATAGTTGCTGAAGTTATGAACTAACGCCGGTTGACAAAATGCCTACTATTACCTATAGCCACTACTGCATCTTTTTACTTAACAGCGTTATTTTAATTTTGTTTGCTGAATGCCTGCCGGCAGCACGCGTTTCTTATAAAGGCTTTGGCAAAGGCTTAAGTAATTTATAAGGCCGGGGCGGGAAGGCATGCGCCGGCAGTGTTTTAGGCGTGCAGCCAGGTATATGCCCAGCCAAAGTGCCCGCTGAAAGATTTCTCTCCTATTCCCTCGGCAAACAATATATCTTATACAGTTTTTTAGATAACCAGCCTGCAAATATTAAGAGCAGTATCATTAACGCCATATAAAAATCACCTATGGTTATAAGCACTGTGAACTTTAGGCTATTAACGTAAAATGGAACCGAGCACAATAACACTATAAGCGAAAAGTAAATTACATAAATTAAAAATTGAAAGAATTGAATTTGCCAGTTCACATTTCTTCTTAAAAAAAGCAGCACCATTACCGAGACAAATATTATCAGCATCAGGCATCCTGATAAACTGGCTGATAAAATGTCCCTGTCAAAATAAGGAACGAGCATAAGTATGCCAAAAAGCAAAACAGGGTATATTAATCCCCAAATAATTGCAACGCCACCAAAGAAGCGCTTTACTGCATATAAGATAAATAAAAATGTTGCGGCAATAATGCTTACAAGCAATGACAGGTATATGGTATCTTTTATATAAAGGATACTTTTCTTTGCCGACAAATAGTTCCGGGAGTTCGTGGTTTCATAGTAGCTATAAAACGAATAATCTTCACGGTCGTTTTCGGCTCTTCTTTTCATATAGGCTTTTCCAAAGGCTTCGTCCGAATCAAACAATTTAGTTCTAATCAATCCATCCATAAGCTCATATTGGCTATCAAAGCAACGCAATGTATCAAACAAGGTCTTCCCGGTTTTCCCAAAAAAATAATAGAATGAAATTGTATCATTTTGTAAATACCGTGCCTTGCCTATTAAGGCCGACTGTAGTTTAGTGAAGTAAATTTTTTGGCCTAATTTCTTTGACCTGTATATTTTTTTTTCAATAACTGATGTGTAGTACACTCTTTTGAGCGTTGTATCATCATATTTAAATTCAATATATGGCCTGGTGGTATCCGTAACAATATGAAAGCCCGCCGAACGCTCAATATACAATATCTCCTCCGGTGCCAATGCGGCTATAATATTGCATCGTGATTCGACATCCAAGGAGTCAAACTTTTTTCGGTTTTCCTTATACAGAGAGTCGGCGTTAACCGGCTTTTGCAGGGTTTGGCCTACATCAGTGGTTGCATAATCTCTAACTGAATCAATTTCAGGATACATATACCTGCCAGGGCGTAATACAAAAATGGTATCATCAACATAATTATGCCTTAAAGGTCTCTCAAAGGGCAGGCTATCATCCCTTAATGCCGAAATTATTTTACTGTTTTGCATCCAAACCGGCAAAAAAGTAAATCCCACCAGGGTTACTATTGCAAAACTAAAGCAGGCAATTATTTTAGGGTAGTACAGAAACCATTGTATGCCGTGGTAATATTTAAAATCCAGCAGGGTTTGGCTACGCAGCCATACAACAAATGCAGCCGCATTTATAACCACATTATAAACAAAAAGCCATTCAGAACCGGGAACGTGCGTAAATGATACCGGCCGGCTTTCAACAATCATAAGATTTAGCAGAAAAGACAAAAAAACGAAATATACAACATGCAGCAGCCTGCCTGCCCACAATACAGGGTAATTTTCAAACAGGTATTTATCCAGCTTTTCTATAGGGAAAAGCAGGGCAGCTTTAATCTTTTTCATTTTTCAAAATACATTCGTGAAGAATCAGTAATATCCCTAAAATATTTGACCGTAATACCGCTACCGGCTAACCTGTGCAATAATATGGCAGCGCTGGTTTCCTGCCCGGTATATACCAGTTTATAAAATGAATTATCTTTTATTTCAATAATATGAATGCCCTCCAGCCCCGCTTTCAGTTCATCCGCATTTTTATCAACATCAACTTCGTAACACCTGTAATTTTTTTGTGTATTCACCAGTTCATCCTCCACCGGGGCGCCGCCTTTCAGAAAAATGACTTTGTCGGCCACCTTTTCAACTTCGTAAATGTTTTGCGAGGAAATAATAATGGCCATTGCGTGAGATGCGGTTTGAGCAAGGTTTTTAATATCAACCAAAAACTTCATTTGCGACTTTATATCGAGGTTAGCCAATGGCTCATCCAAAACCAGCAGCTTGGGCTGCCACATTAATTGTTTGGCCAACTCAAAACGCAGCCTGAAACCCGTTGATAACTCGCTCCACAACTTACCCACCTCATTCTGCAACCCCAGCCTGTTAACTACAAAATCGCACATTTGCCTGCTGGCGTTGGGACTAAGCCCCTTTAAGGCACCAGTAAATAACAACTGCTGCCGCACCTGGTTAATGCCCACCAGAGGCTTTAAGTTTTGCGGTATGTAAGCAACACTTCTTTTTATATTAACCCAATTTTTTTTTGCAGGGTTAAATAAAGGGTATGCAAGCCAGCCTTTGTCGTGTCTTAATTCCCCCGCCACCAAATTTAAAAGGGTTGTTTTGCCATTGCCATTTTCACCTACAATGCCTGTTATTTTACCCAGTTGCAAGTCAAGGTTAACACCACTAAGGTTAAAGATGCTTGACATGCGCCTGCCAAGATTTTTGCACCGGAACACTAAGCTGTCGCCAACGCATTCATGCTGTTCAGCCTGCAATATTCCACGTTTCTGCATATTGAAAGTTTTTTATACTGTCCTGCTTTAACCCAATCGTAAATTCTATGGTTCAGTAAGTTAACGCCAATGCTTTAAAGGTTATAACAGGTTATTCTTTTTTACAAATTGTGCCGGCTTTACCGGTTGTGCAACCCCGCCATTGCCGGTAAAAGCAGTGGTGGTGGATGGTAATTGCTTAACTTAGATATTGCAAATATTAGCCTTTTTCCACCGCGATAACCAGGGCCAAAAACAAGCCGGCCTGCAAAATAAAAGGCAAACACCTGGTAGTTAAACTGAACCTTATGCCTGCACTTTTTTTTGCTAACAAAAACAGGGCTGCCGCTTTGCACGTACGGCAAAGAAGAAGTAAAAGACACTAAAATTTTGATGAACAGCCAAGGGCGCATAGGGCTAAAATTGCAGTTGTTTGAAAGTACAGTATATTTAGGAATTACCGGCTATTTTTTTGTTCATCGCCCTTTTGCCTTATCCACCTGCCGGAGTGGGCGGGTATAACAGTGGTGTGAGTTTTCTTTTAGCAACTTTTGCAACAACACAAGTAATTATAAGGCCGGGGCGGGAAGGCGTGCGCCGGCAGAAACACTAAGCAATCGGCATACTATCCCATCAGCCCTGCGCCGGAATGGGGCTGATTTTTACCCCAATTCAAAACTCGTTATTCCAAATACTTTATTCATGTCAATTGCCGGCGGTGTGCCGCAATACATCCTTGCACATTCAAACACGTAGCCGGCATTGTATTTCCGTACCATCTGCAGGGCGTAAGCATTGCATACGGGAATGTCAATATACAGTTCTTCGCCCTGTACTGCGTTTAAACACGCTTTAAACAATTCTTCTGCTACCGCCCCGTTTTCAGCAAACAACGGCCCTATTTTATAGCCACGTATAAGTTTTCTTACCACTGCAAATCCTTTCAAAACGCCGTCTTCCACGTATTTGAATGTTTTATTACCGGGCAGTTGCAGCCATGGCATCATAAACTGCTGCCTTGCATAGCCAAAGCAGGCAGTGTCGTAAGCCAGTACCTGTTCTGTATCATCTTTTGAAATGGGGGAAATACGGTCATGCAGGGTGCAGGCTTTACCTGTTATAACATAACGCTCATCCCTAAAGGCGATATTAAAACCGCCCTTTGCATAAAACGGCTGCATAGCTACCACACCATCCATGCCTATTGATGCACCTTTATTTAGCCTTGACAATAAAGCATCCCGCCGCAGGTACCATAATTTTCGGCCTATGCCGGCTGAACGGTATTCATGTTTTACAATAAACAAGCCCATAAAACCAAATTCGCCGCCATAACTCACAATAGAACCCCCGGCCACCAGTTCGTTGTTATCATAAAAACCGTAAAAGCCGCCGGTATCTGCCGCATAAAAAACATCCGCATCATAATGCCCCGGGTTCCAGCCTTCGCCATGCGCCCACTTAACCAGTGTTTTTACACCATCCAGGTCTAATGGCTTAAATTGTAATTCGGCAATATTCATGATAGGCCAAAAATAACATATTGCTGAAATTCTTGTGGTCACTGCGTTTACCGGTGTATGGTTGAGTTGCGGTTTTAAAAATCTTTCTCCGGGGAGTTTTAACCCATTAATCCGGTTGCCCTGCGGATCAT